>NZ_AKIX01000127.1:0-8257 GCF_000282075.1 Brevibacillus sp. BC25 | reverse complement strand
ATTTAATGATAGACTCATTAACGCTTTCGCTGTTCAGTTTTCAAAGAGCATTTTGTTCGACTCTCTCGAGGCGACTTATCTATCTTATCATGCCGTCTAGGCTTTTGCAAGATGTTTTTTTAGAAAATCTTGTTCCGCTTAGCAGCGACAATTCAATACTTTATCAAACAATACTCAAGAAGTAAAGAGTTTATGTAACTTTTCTTCTTGAAGTGTTGCTTCAACCGAAGCGACAAGAAGTATCTTATCACGTATTTTTAAACTGCACAAGAGGTTTTTATAATAAAATTGAATTTCTTTAAATCATATTAAAAGAGAGGCGAATCACTCGCCTCTCTTTCTTACTGTTCCATTACTCTCACAATAGATAAATGACGAGCTTCGACTAAGTTTACGATTTTTCCACCTGTTTCAACCATTGGTCTCGTTGGGTGATTACGATCTGTAAATACGATCTTCCCAATAGTTCCATCACTTAATTCAACTAGCGTTCCTACAGCGAATTGAGTGATCCCCTCCACAAATGTCCGGACAATGGTAGGATCAAGTTTCCCGAAGCTATCCTGCACTAATTGCTCCACGACTTGATAAGGAGACAATGCCTTTTGGTGCACACGATCCGAACTCATCGCGTGATACACATCAGCCACAGCGACAATTTTACTGTATAAATGCAGTTTAGAACCAGGTAAACCTAGCGGATAGCCTGAACCATCTTCTCGCTCATGATGTTGCAAAGCCGCTAATGCTACGCCTTCACTTAAACCGTGGGATGACTTAATAATTTGGTAGCCATAAACGGTATGCTTCTTTATCTCTTCGAATTCGTCTGGCGTAAGCTTCCCTGGTTTTTGCAAAATCCGCCGATCAATTTTCGTTTTTCCGATATCGAGCAATGTACCCGCCAATGCGACCTGCATCCATTCCTTTTCTGGCACCTTGACCCATTTAGCAATCATATAAGAAATCATCCCAACCGCTATGGCATGCTCGTAAGCGTAGCTATCCATCCTTGCAAAGCGCCGAAGGGAGAGAAGAACTTGTGGTTGCTGCTGAAACTCCGTAATGACCGGCATAACAACTTCCCTAACTTCCATAACTGGTATGTTATTGCCGCCTTGTACGCGGGTCATCAAATTTTTCAGTGTAGACACTGCTTTATCAAATGACTCCTGAAACACAGGTTTAGCTTGGGTAAACTTATCAGAAGCTTCTGGCGTATCTACCTTAGTGGGTTCACCTTGGTCAGTCCAAGTCCCTCCTGAATCCTCTACTTGTACCTGTTTGATCATGAACGCTTCTAAAAATTGAACTTCTCTTTCATAGAGAGGGGTTCCTTTTGCAAAAAGAATGCCTCCCAATGCTGTAAATACGTCTTCAGCCACTTTCGCTCCAAGAGTCAGTTGTTTCACTTCCACATTGGGCAACCTGCTCACCACCCGATCCAACTTGTTAATGATATAGTATCCATTTCCCAATTTTACTTCAAACCCAAACCATTTGCAGGAAAAAAGCGCTGGTTGGGATAAACTTTCTGCACTTACACGAAAAAACGCCCCACATTATGCGGGACGCTTTTGTCGTGATTTTCTTTTATTCATCTGTCGGTTCGGTAGGATCGGTTGCTTCGACAGGCTCAGTTGCTTCGACAGTCTCTCCGTCTTGCAGATCTTCGATTCCCTCTTCCGCATCTTCATCCGCCATATCCTCTTCCTCAGTCGGAGGACACTTGGCGACTGATCCCACCTGCTCGTTTTCAGACAAACGGATCAGTTTCACACCTTGCGTATAACGCCCCATCACAGAAATACCTTTCATTTCTGTGCGAATGATGATACCGGAAGTGGTAATAATCATCAGATCTTCTTCAGGCTCAACGACTTTCAGACCAACGACCGGACCGCTTCGATCGGTTACATTGTGTGTCTTAATTCCTTTACCGCCACGAGATTGAATACGGTATTCATCTACAGGCGTCCGTTTTCCGTAACCATTCGCCGTTACAATGAGCACTTCTGCATTTGGTTTGATAACGTCCATATCGATAACATCATCATCGTCGTCAAGGGTAATCCCCTTCACACCGGTAGCGTTACGTCCCATGGTGCGTACGTCTCCCTCATTGAAACGAACGGACATGCCTTTGTGAGTACCCATGATGATTTGTTGTTGGCCATCCGTTAGACGAACACCAATCAACTCGTCATCTTCGCGCAGGTTGACCGCAATCAGTCCGCCTTTGCGAATATTTCCGTAAGACTCCAGCGTGGTTTTCTTAATAATCCCCTTCTTGGTCGCGAAGAACAGGAAATGCTCCTGATCAAACTCCTTCACAGGGATTACCGCACTTACCCGCTCCCCTTTTTCAATCTGAATGAGATTGATGATTGGGGTACCTTTCGCTGTCCGGCTCAGATCAGGAATCTCGAATCCTTTTAAGCGATAAACCTTCCCTTTGCTCGTGAAGAACATGATGTAATCATGCGAGTTGGTAATGTACAGATGCTCGACAAAATCGTCATCCTTGGTTCCCAACCCCTGCACGCCACGTCCACCACGTTTTTGCGAACGGTAGGTGGAAACAGGCAGACGCTTAATATAACCATCATGCGTCAGGGTGATTACGACATCTTCCTCTGGGATCAAATCAGCATCTTCGATATGATTCTCATCGAAAGTAATTTCCGTGCGTCTTGCATCGCCAAACTTCTCTTTGATCTCACCCAGCTCATCGCGGATGATCGCGTAGATTTTGCCTTCGTCTGCAAGAATAGCACGCAGTTCTGCGATTTTTACCATGAGCTCTTGGTATTCGTTCTCGATTTTTTCTCGTTCCAAACCAGTCAGGCGTTGCAGACGCATATCGAGAATCGCCTGTGCCTGCTCGTAGGACAACGAATAATTCTCCATGAGTCCTGTGCGAGCTTCTTCCGTGGTTTGGGAGGAACGAATCAAACTGATAATCTCGTCAATATGATCCAATGCAATGCGCAAGCCTTCCAAGATATGCGCACGAGCTTCTGCTTGCTTGAGATCGTACTCGGTCCTTCTGCGGATAATGACGCGTTGGTGCTCCAAATAGTAATAGAGCATGTCACGCAGATTCAATACACGCGGACGACTGTCAACGAGCGCCAGCATATTCACACCGAATGTAGACTGCATTTGGGTATGCTTAAACAGATTGTTCAACACAACCTTTGGAATGACGTCACGGCGCAATTCCATGACGATACGCATTCCTTTGCGGTCAGACTCATCACGAAGGTCGGTAATCCCTTCGATTTTTTTCTCGCGCACTAGCTCCGCGATTTTTTCCACGAGTCTAGCCTTGTTCACCTGAAAAGGAATCTCTGTTACGATGATGCGCGGTTTTCCTTTCCCATCCTCTTCAATCTGGGTTTTGGCGCGCATAATAATGGAACCACGGCCTGTTTCATAGGCACGACGAATACCACTGTAACCGAGAATCTCCCCCGCTGTAGGGAAGTCAGGTCCCTTGATGATTTTCATCAAATCTTGAATCGTAATATCAGGATTGTCGATCATGGCAATGACGCCATCAACGACTTCCGTCAAGTTATGCGGTGGAATATTAGTAGCCATACCTACAGCAATCCCTGATGCCCCGTTCAAAAGCAGGTTCGGGAAACGAGAAGGCAATACAACCGGCTCTTCTTTGCGTCCGTCGTAGTTAGGAATGAAATCGACCGTTTCTTTATCAATATCGCGCAAAAGCTCCAGCGCGAGCTTGGAAAAACGCGACTCCGTATAACGCATCGCCGCTGCCGGGTCGCCGTCTACAGAACCGAAGTTCCCTTGCCCTTCAACCAGCATGTAGCGCATGTTAAAATCTTGGGCCATACGTACCATCGCTTCATAGATAGAAGAGTCACCATGCGGATGGTAGTTCGCCATTACTTCCCCGACAACGTTTGCCGATTTACGGAACGGCTTGTCAGGAGTAAGGCCCATATCGTGCATGGCATACAAAATACGCCTGTGTACAGGCTTCAAACCATCGCGAACGTCAGGCAAAGCCCGACTGACGATAACGCTCATCGCATAGCTAATGAACGATTCTCTCATTTCGTGGCTAATATCGACTTTTGGAAACCGAGCAGTTTCTTCTGCCATAAAGGGTAAACCTCCAACTGGTTATCACAATACTTCATTATACCATATAGAGAGAGGACACGTCCAAAAAATCCAGTTGAATCAATCCATTTCCTCAAGATTTCCCACCGATTTTGGTCGTACACTCACGAATTTTGTATTATCCCTAAATTTTCCACCTTTGTTTCACGCTGGATCATCACACAAAACAAAAAAGGCCCCTACATTCTGGCGCCTAGAATTTCATGTTTTTTTACATGTATTTATGATCATCTTTACAGCTTCACGACCATTTCCAATTCAGAGGAGCGAATCATTATCTTCGTATCGATTAACAATCCGAACGTAATCGCGATCATCTGTAGTAGTTTTCTCATGGTGTATCCCTCCGTTTATTGAATGTACTTTGATTTTACAGGGAATGAACACGTAGTCCTATCGATTTGGGTTTCAATTTCCTTACACTCTTGTAAGAAATGCAGGAAAGTATGGGAAAAGTGTGGTAATTGCCTTCAACAACTGATTAAGTCCGTTTGAAGATGTACAATAAAGTGAGAATCTAAAGGTTGTCGGAGGAATCCTATGAAGACCTTTCACATTGCTATCGTAGACGATGACATCAATATTCGTCAGATTGTCGAAGCCTATCTGCAAAAGGAAGGCTATGTTACAACTGCAGTTGAATCAGCCGAAGAGGCTATTACTTTAGAACAAGAGAATCCCCCCGATCTATGGGTATTGGACATCATGTTGCCAGGTATGAATGGCTATGAGTTTTGTCGACGTATTCGTGCTGGTTCAGAGACGCCTATCATCATGGTTTCTGCGCGCGACGAAGAAGTAGACAAGATTCTTGGGCTAGAGCTAGGAAGCGATGATTATCTCACCAAACCTTTTAGTCCTCGTGAATTAGTGGCACGCGTAAATCGGGCACTCCAACGTTGGAAACAGATGAAATCCCATGCGGAAGAATCCCCTTTCATTGCGAAAGACAGGAACCCAGAAGAGGCTGCAAACAGTGCTCTTGTATTAGATAAGGAAAAACGTCTGGTATTTTCTTTCGGGGAGGAAGTAGAGGTGACCTCGAAAGAGTTTCAGGTGCTCAGCCTTTTATCGGAGCATCCGAATCGGGCTTTTTCCCGTGATGAGCTGCTCTCACTTATATGGGGATATGATTATTTTGGAAGTGATCGAGTGGTTGATGATCTCATTCGTCGTATCCGAAAAAAGCTGGACAAGATCTCTCTCGAAACCGTCTGGGGCTTTGGGTATCGCCTGCGAACTTTGGAAGGAACGAAGGATGAATGAGTATCCAATTTCGTATTACGTTGATGTTCGCCCTTCTTCTCTGTCTTGTCATGGGGGTATCAGCTGTCCTGATCAATTCGTTTTTGCTGGATAATTTAATCGAGCAGCAAAAGAATGAATTAAACCTAAAAGGGCGATTCTGGATTGAGAAAATGAACGAATCGAATGCAAAGATTGAAACCGAGGGAGTCGCAGAACTCGAAAAGCTTCTCGTCTCCAATCGCAAGATAGAAGTTTTACTCTTAGGTAAAAAGAAAAAAGTACTCTACACGTCCCTGCCTTCTTCCAATTTAAATGAGTGGATGGATGCCCTTGAGCGTAAAGCCGAGAAAAGGCAGAATCGAAACATATGGATGGTCGGTAGCGATGATTACGTGGTCGTTAACTTGGCTTTTAAAAACGACGAAAAGCAACGACTGATTCTGGCCTCTCCTGTACGCGGACTAAAAGACATTCGTATGGAGATGACGAATAACATATTGCTCATCGTTTTGATTGGAGCCGTATCTACCATTTTACTCAGCTTTTTTATTACCCGTAGCATGGTGAAGCCACTCCATAAATTGACGAGAGAAATTAAAAAGGTTCAATCGCGGCGTTTTTCCGAAGTCCAACTCATTCCTGCTCGCGGTGAAATTGCTGAAGTCTCGAATAGTGTTTACTCCATGGCACAAGAGCTCGATCGTTTTCATGAAATCCAGCGGCAATTTTTACAGAATGCTTCCCACGAGCTAAAAACCCCTCTCATGTCCATTCAAGGATATGCCGAGGGAATTCGCGATGGCGTTTTTGTTGATGCTGCTGCTGAAAAAGGCTTTGATGTCATCGTAGAGGAAACCAATCGATTGAAGCATATTGTGACTGAAATTATATTGTTAGCCAAGCTTGAAGGCGAAGAGAATTTGTTTGATCCCTCATGGCATTCCGCTACTGACCTGGTGACTCGGGCCATTGAGCGTTTACACCCTTTGCAGCTCCAACACAATGTAACAATTTCAGTACATCCGACTAAATCCAATGACGTAGTGTACGTCGATGAGGGAAAGTTTCTTCAAGCCTTGTTGAATATCATTGGAAATGCTTTGCGCCATGCCAAGGTTCAGATCGCGATCGAAATCAAACCAGGCAAACGCCAACTCCAAATAGAAGTACAAGATGATGGTGAGGGCATCCCGGAAGAGCTTCTCCCTCATTTATTTCATCGGTTTGTGAAAGGAAAAAATGGTGATGTCGGACTGGGGCTAGCTATTTCTCGAGCAATTATCGAACGTTCGCACGGCCGTCTCCAAGCAGAAAATGGTCCACTCCACGGTGCTGTTTTCCGCATCATCCTTCCCTTGTATCCACAGCCTGAAAACTAACACCCGAGTGATCTAGTGTCCACTCGGGTGTTTTTCTTTCAATCGATATCTTTACCGCTACATGTTCCCGGAAATTTTCACCGTGAGCGCGTTCCTTCCAATACGCATAACCATGACTGAAGCGATCAAGCAAAATATTCCCGCAATGATAAACATGAGAAAGTAACTATTCAACATGGTATAAATAACTCCTCCACCATAAGCTGCCACAGCAGCACCTAATTGATGTGCGGCCAATATCCACCCAAACTCAATTCCTGATTGCTGTTTTCCAAAAATATCAGTTGTTAACTTAAGCGTTGGAGGAACAGTAGCTACCCAATCTAGGCCATAGAAGACAATGAATAAGCCCAAGGTAAACGTAGAAGAGGATAGCGCTGCAGGAAGCAGCATTAACGAAAATCCCCGTAAACCGTAATACCAAAACAAGAGCCAACGATTGTTAAAGCGATCAGATAGCCATCCCGACAATGTTGTTCCGATAATGTCAAAGATACCTATGAGAGCGAGTAAACTTGCAGCCGTTACAGCTGGAATGCCGTACTCCATACAAGCAGCTATAAAATGAGTACCGATTAATCCATTTGTAGAGAGACCGCAAATAAAAAAGCTGCCAGCCAACAACCAGAAATCAAAAGAACGAGATCCTCTTACTAAACCATCAACAGCTGCACGAAAAGGGTTTTGCTTGATGTCTTCTATTTCTTGATCAACTTCTGTCGCGCCAAATGCCTGAAGTCCCTTATCACTTGGTCGATCACGCATCAAGACAGCCACAATTGGAACTAAGATCAGCGCTGCTGTTGCAATCACCCACGATGCCGTACGCCAGCCATCTGATTCAGCCAAGCTTGCGAGAAGAGGAAGAAATACCAGCTGTCCTGTTGCACCACTCGCTGTTAATATACCCATAACCAATCCTCGTTGCTTCACAAACCACCGATTTGCGATCATCGCTCCCAATACGGAAGCCGTGCATCCTGAACCCAGTCCAACAACGACTCCCCCAAAGTACAGTCAGTTGCCAGGAGGCCTGCATCCAAGTAGTGAGGAAGGAACCCAATGCTAACAGGATAAGGGCAATAATCGTGATACGCCTTATTCCGAATCGATACATGACTGCTGCTACAAACGGACCTACCAATCCGTAAAGCAATAGATTAATGGACAGCGCTATTGAGATAGAAGAGCGACTCCAGCCAAATTCTTGTTCAACAGGAACCATAAATACACCAGGAGCAGAGCGAATTCCAGCGCCAATCAAAAGAATGAAAAAGGTGACACTCGCAATGATCCAGGCGTAGTGGAGCCGACCCGAAGAAGCTCGTTTCATAATGACATGACTCCTTTTTCGAAATAATACGTCGGAAATTTCAGTCTTCAAATAGTGCAAAAAAACCATCCGAGCTGGATGGCTTCTTTTATTCCCTGAAAACTGGATCTGCATGATCAGTTGCTAAATGTGTGGATAA
>NZ_AKIX01000126.1:0-9791 GCF_000282075.1 Brevibacillus sp. BC25 | reverse complement strand
TCGGTCGAGGACTTATCCACACACTTAGCAATCATGCGTATTCAGTTTTGAAGGAACAAACCTTCTATATGGAGCTGTGGTGAAGTTGGAGTTCACGCCGGTCTGTCACACCGGAGGTCGCGGGTTCGAGTCCCGTCAGCTCCGCCATTCTATTTTTAGAATGTGCGAATTACATAGTTTCTCGTAATGTGCCGGTATAGCTCAATTGGTAGAGCACCTGACTTGTAATCAGGGGGTTGTGGGTTCAAGTCCTATTGCCGGCACCATTTATGCGGTCGTGGCGGAATTGGCAGACGCGCTAGATTCAGGTTCTAGTGGTGGCAACACCGTGGAGGTTCAAGTCCTCTCGACCGCACCATATGGCAAACAACAGGTTCGTAAATTGGCTGATGAAGCTAATTACGAGCCTTTTTATTTTGTCTTGAATGTTGAATCCTCCTCCATTTTCCATTACAATCACATTGTGATAATGAATCTCATTTTCACTATTGCTTTTGATGATTCATAAACAAACAAGAAAGACAGTGGAGGGGTAGTTGTGGAAGAACAGTTGGAGCTGTTTGATGTAACCATTATTGGCGGTGGACCTGCGGGGATGTACGCTGCCTTTTATAGCGGAATGCGCGATTTGAAGACGAAACTCATTGAAGCGAAAGAAGAGCTCGGTGGACGAATGTTGATCTATCCAGAAAAAATGATCTGGGATGTAGGCGGTGTACCACCACAACTATGTGAAAAGTTGGTTGCCAATCTGGTGGAGCAAGCGAAGACATTTGATCCCACCATCGTGCTGGGCGAGGCGATCATTGGACTGGAGCCACAAGAAGACGGCACGTACATACTCGTTGCAAAATCGGGGAGACGGCATTGGACTCGCACGATCATATTGGCTTTGGGCCGAGGTATTTTGAAAATGGCAAAGCTGGAGATCGAAGGAGCCGAGCGTTACGAGGTGACAAATCTTCATTATACGGTGCAGGAACTGGAGCCATTCCGTGGTAAGCACGTCCTCATCTCAGGGGGCGGGGACTCCGCGGTCGATTGGGCAAACGAACTGGTGCAAATCGCAGGGTCTGTAACTGTCGTGCATCGCCGTGATGTATTTGGTGGACATGAGCGGAATGTGAAGCGGATGAAAGAGTCATCTGCGATCGTTCGCACCCCGTATGCGGTCACACAATTGCAAAGCTCAGACAAAGAAACGATCGATAAAGTGACGATACGTCATCTGGAGACGGACGAGACGGAGCAAATCGATGTAGAGGCCATCATCGTCAATCACGGATTGAAGGCCGATTTCACAGGGATTAAAGAGTGGGGCTTGGATATGGATGAGTGGAACGTGTTTGTCAGTCCTCGTCTGGCAACGAATATGCCAGGTATTTTTGCGGCAGGAGATTTTGCGAGCTTTGATAGCAAGATTACGCTGATCGCGGGAGCATTCACCGATGCTGCTGTGGCCGTAAACAGTGCCAAATTACACATAGACCCGGTAGCAGATCGGATGGCCTATGTTTCTTCCCATAACCAGCGCTTTAAAGAAAAGAACAAAGCACTCGGGGTTATCGATGAGGATGACGAGTAGAACCTGAAGTAGGACAAAAAGCCCAATATTTGCAGGTTGATTGTCGCTTTTCCCATACGTTACATTGTTAGAGGCAAGGTGTAATAACAATGACAGGCTATATAAATAGGGAACTTCACGTCAGTAAACCGATCAACAAATGTGGGAGAGGAAGTAGAAATGAAAAAAGTTCGGCATTGGCCGATCAGTATGGCGACAGTGGTCCTCGTATTCTCGCTTGGGATGAACTACGCGCCTGAGCGCGCAATGGCGTTACAAGTGGATCCGTTATCTCCTGCTATCGAGTTGCAGGAAAAGTTACAGGAAAAGTATGTGGAGAAGATGGACCTCAAGGAAGAGGAGGTTCTCGGCTTTTATTACTCATCGATGAAAGACAGCACAGATGCGCGTAAACATAACATCAAGCAAGCATTGAGCAAGCTTCATAATGAAAAAATCAAGCCGCAACAGGTGTTTTCTTTCAATGAAATAGTGGGAAATTCGAATTTGTCGGAGGATGGTTGGCAAAAGGCCGGGGTTATTCAGAACGGACAGCTCGTCGATGACTATGGAGGCGGGATTTGTCAGGTTTCCAGCACGCTTTTCAATGCAGCTGCTGAAGCGGGGATGATCATGGTGGAACGGCATAACCACAGCAAATCAGTAGGATACGTGCCAGTGGGTCAAGATGCTACAGTGGCGTATGGCTATAAGGATTTTAAATTTACCAACCTGTATGATTTCCCTGTGAAAATCAAAGCAAAATCATACGATGACGAACATGTTGTGATTGCGATCATACGTGCGTAGCTTAGAAGGAATAAAGGGGGCATCCTATGGATGAACCCTGTTTTTTTCGGTTTTTTGTAAGGAAAAAAATGGATGGTCATTTAGTTTTGAGTCATGCATTCCTGACCATACTGTTTTTAGAGGGAGGTGCCGTGATGTTCGTTCAGGTGACAGGTGATTCACACAATCAAGAGGTTCTCGTCATGGGAGAAAGGTTAGATCGCCAGCAGGATGGTTACTATCTTTTGCCCGGGAGACTTGTCCACGCATTGAAGCCACATGATTTGCCGGTAGGAATCCCATTCAAGCTCTCAGGTGCGCTGCCCTCTGGCTACGGGTTTTATCGGGAGGACTCTGTTATTTTTCGGCGGACGAATGATACTCCCTCCCTGTGGATTGATGTTACTTCTACATATATGGTTGCTGAATGGGATGGTTTGTTCTCGGTAGAAGCGACGGTTGAAGCCAGAAAGCATGTCGTGGAACAACAACAGCAGTTTGCGTTTGTCCTCTCCGAAGCGACAGAGCAGCAAGTGATTTTCCATTACGAATTTTCATGGAGCTCTGAGCAAGAGATGGATCTGGAGAGTGCGTTGGAATCCATTTGTGATACCGTGATTGAAGTAGAAGCACGAGGGAATGCACGTCTTTGGCCTGGCTATCGTAACTGCATGGAAGAGGGCGAACAAGACAAGCTGTAATACGCCGTGCAGCCATGATATAGTGAAAAAAGAGACAGCCACCAAAGGAGAGGACAAAATGGAGTCAGTCAAAAATATTTACTGTATCGGTCGCAATTATCGATTGCATGCTGCGGAGTTGGGGAACGACGTGCCAACCAGGCCAATGATCTTTGATAAGCCAACACATGCGCTTGCAATGGCAAATGGCGAGGCCGTTGAGCTTCCGGCATCTCGTGGAGAGCTCCATTATGAGACGGAGCTTGTGATTCACATCGCGAGACCGTATGAGGCTGGAGCTACACTTGACGATATGATTGACAAAATAGCACTCGGGATCGACTTTACTTTGCGGGATGTTCAGAGCGAGCTGAAGAAAGCAGGGCATCCATGGTTGTTGGCAAAAGGGTTTAAAAATTCAGCCATTTTGACGTCTTTTCATCCTTTTCCTGGTATCCATGAGCTGCACCAAACCGATTTCTCCTTGCTGAAAAATGGAGAGCAAGTGCAACGCGGCAATCTTCGTGATGTGATTTTTGATTTGGAAACCATTATTGCCTATATTTCCGAACATCTAGGCCTGGATCAAGGGGATGTCATTTACACGGGTACGCCAGCGGGGGTAGGACCTGTTACGGATGGAGATGTCCTCACTCTCAAGTGGGGAGAAGAGACCTGGGGGCAGTTTATGGCGAAAATGAAATAGGTACGAATGGAGAACCATCTTCTGACAGAAACATGCAGAAGATGGTTTTTGTTTGGGGTTCGGGCCAGCAAAATAGCCGTTTTATACGACGAAAATCACCTTTGATACCGATTTGTAACTTTTATGGTTCCATGGAACTAAGAGGTAGCAACCGCCTACGTTACTCCTTGTTTTCAGACTAGTCCCATGCTACCAATTCCATCATTGGAAAATTTTACGGTCTTATCCTCCTGTTTCCTCCTGCGCTATTCTGTCCATGTACCCAAGACGGGTGCCACAACATGACAAGGAGGAAAAGAAAGTGACGAAACGAGATTGGGTAATGAAGTCAACAGTAGCAGTCATGCTGAGTACGTCCCTGTTAATGGGTGGTCAAGCTGGAGTAGTGGCCGCTAAGACACCAGATTCAAAACAGTCAGAGGTTGCAAATATTGCTACTTCTTTGATCGGGAAGGATTACGATTACAAAGCAAAGGGACCGAAGCAATTCGGATCAGCGGAGCTGGCTACGTATGCGTACAAACAAGTAGGGATTTCCATCGGGAGCACAATCTCTAGCCTGTACAAGACTGGGACTAAAGTATCCGAAAAAAGCGTGGCGCCAGGAGATTTGGTGTTCTTCGCCTCTAGCGGAAGCGGCAGCCCAACTTTTATGGGAATATACATAGGCAGTGATCAATTCGTTTATTCTTCGAAAGGGGAAGACGAGGTAGTTGTAAAAAAATATTCGGAGTACAGTGACAAATTTGTAGGAGCACGTCGTGTTATTGATTCCTCAGAGAATACGCCTAGCAAGCCAGAAAAGCCCGCAACTAATATTGCCGACCAAGTGATTAAAAATGGTGAAAAGTATATGGGCACAAAATACAAATACGGCTCAAGCAGCAGTACAACCAGTACATTCGACTGCTCTTCCTTTACACAGCGCGTGTTTAAAGAAGCGGGCATTACATTGCCGCGCGATTCCCGCCAGCAATCTACTGTGGGGAAATCTGTTTCCAAGAGCAATCTGCAAAAAGGTGATCTGATCTTCATGAAGGCATCGGTAACCACTTCTTCTGATCGGATTACACATGTAGCTATTTATGCAGGGGATGGGAAAATCCTGCACACGTACGGTAGTCCTGGTGTGACTTATTCCAAGTACGATGGGACGAACTGGGAAAAGCGCACAGTTAAAATCAAGCGCGTCATTTAAGCATCAAATCCATTTCAGCTCTCGTGCATTCGCATGGGAGCTTTTGTACTATATATGACGTTTGTTCTCACAGATCGTTTCGCGTCAATTTCTGCCAATAGGGCAAAGGGAATCATACTGTTTTCCGTTTGCTGAAAATGAACAACGAGAAATATGTTGTAATATTTAGAATTATACATATAATAAAAACTGAGAGGTGATTCAGGTGTCAGAAAATAGTCTACCTACCCCTGTTTTGACCAAGAAAGGGCAGGAAACCCGCAAAAAGATACTGGATGCCGCAGAGCATGTGTTTGGCGAGCTGGGCTATTATGATGCGTCTATCGTCTTAATCACACAGCATGCACAGGTATCTCAAGGAACTTTTTATAATTATTTCGAGTCGAAGAAAGCGATCTATGATGAATTGATCAGGCAGCTGAGCAGGGAGCTTCGTTCTACCATCAAAGAAGCGATCATGGGAGCAACCACGCAAGAAGAGAATTTGCGCCTGGGATTTCTGGCCTTTTTTCGTTGGATCAAACATCATCGCAACATGTACAGCATTATTCAACAGGCTACGCTCGTCGATCAGGAGCTGTATCGCTGGTATTACGCCAAACTGGCAGCGGGGTACGTACGAAGTCTGAAGAACGCCATGAACGAAGGTGAGTTTCGAGAGATGGATCATGAGACGCTGGCTTATTGTCTCATGTCGATCGGACAGTTCATCGGGATGCGTTGGGTTTACTGGGAAAATGAAGACGTACCGGAAGAGGTGTTAGAAACAGCCATGTCGATGATTATGAAAGGGATTGCTGCCAAGCCGTAACCGATCCATTTTATAGGCAAAGGAGTAGAGTTCATGCACGGAATTGCTTATTGGATTGAAAAGCGAGCCCGAATCACTCCGACGCGGATCGCAGTGATTGCCAAAGATCAAGCACTTACGTATCAGCAAATGAATGAGCAGATCCAACGTCTTGCCAACTATTTACGACATGAGCTACAGGTCAAAAAGGGGGACAGGATCGGCATTTTGTCCCAAAACAGTTTGGAGTATGTGCTTCTGCTATTTGCCATCGCCAAACTCGGTGCGATTGCTGTCCCCTTTAATATCCGCTTGACCCCTGCCGAATTAGACTATCAGTTTGAGGATAGTGGTATCCGCGTGTTATGTGCCCAGCCCGAGTTTGGTGCCACCATTGAGCTGATCAAGGCAAAAGCCAGTGTTGCGCACATGATATGGCTGGAACCGGGAGAACTTCCTTGGAGCCAAGATGGTCCGAGCGAGTCATCCCAGCACAGTAGGCCCGAGGCAGATGATGGCAGTGGAGATGATCCATACATCATTTGCTATACATCAGGAACGACAGGTAAGCCTAAGGGAGCAGTGCTCACCCAAGAAAATATGTTTTGGAACGCCGTACACAATGTAGCCGCGCTTGATCTCACCTCAGAAGACTGCTCGATCGTCTTATTGCCACTCTTTCATATCGGGGGAATCGGACTGTTTGCCTTCCCTACATGGCTTGCTGGCGGACGCGTCGTTGTCGCCGGGAAGTTCGACCCTGATAAAGCGATTCAATTAATTGAAACACACCGCGTCACCATCGTGATGGGTGTGCCCGCCATCCATGAAGCCATTCGTCAAAGTCCCTTATTTGCTACCACATCATTCGATTCCGTCCGTTGGTTTTACAACGGCGGCGCTCCATGCCCCATGGAACTCATCCAGAATTTTCAGGAGCGAGGCCTCCCTTTTGGACAAGGATACGGCCTGACAGAAACATCCCCCACCGTGTTTATGATTGCGAAGGAAGATGCAAAAAGAAAAGCTGGCTCAATCGGCAAGCCCGTTATGTTTTGTGAAGTCCGCCTGATCTCGGATGACGGAAAAGACGTGGGTCAGGGCGAAATCGGAGAACTGCTCGTCAAAGGTCCGAATGTAATGAAGGAATACTGGAACAGACCAGAAGAAACAGCCAAGACCATCAGGGATGGGTGGCTATACACAGGGGATTTGGCACGTTTTGATGAAGAAGGGTTCGCCTATATCGTAGGCAGGCGCAAAGAGATGATTATCTCAGGCGGGGAGAACATTTATCCGCTGGAGCTGGAACAGGTCATCGGCGAGCTGGATGGCGTTCAGGAAGCTGCAGTCGTCGGTGTACCCGATGAAAAATGGGGAGAGGTCGCGAAGGTGTTTATTGTGCCAAAATCAGGTGTCGTCATCACAGAAGCACACATCAAAGCGCACTGTGAGCAAAGACTGGCGAAGTATAAAATCCCGAAGTCATTCGTGTTTTTAACCGAGCTGCCACGCAATGCAACCGGGAAAATCATCAAACAAGCATTGACCAGATTGAAGAGTGATTCCATTACGCAATGAGGTGATTCGCATGGCGAGATTTGCAATAGGGGAGCAAGCATCTTTTAGCAGAACGATTACGGAAACAGATATCGTCCTATTTGCGGGAATGAGTGGGGATTACAATCCGGTGCATATCGACCAACAGTACGCAAAAGACACGCGATTCGGCCAGCGTATCTCACATGGACTGTTGACGGCGAGCATGTTGTCCAGATTGCTCGGGATGCAGCTGCCTGGCATCGGTTCCATTTATAAAGACCAGACCATTCAGTTTACGGCTCCGGTATTGATCGGAGACACGATCACTGCGACCGCCACTGTGCTGGAATATCAGGAAGAGCGGGGCATCATCCGATTGCTTACGGAATGCACGAATCAGCATGGAAAAGTAGTTCTGACTGGAACAGCGACGATGCTCGTACCGAGGGAAGGAGCGAAAGTATGAATCATTTTGAAGCGAATACGATCCACGAGCAGACCATCGGAGTGGAAGCGACGTCCGTATTTTTCCCGGAGGGAGTAGAAACAGCTGAGCGATTGGCTGAAAAGACCGGAATCCCCACGCGAGTCATTATCGAAAAATTCGGTCTATACCAAAAGCATGTCGCAGATGACACCCTTCATGCATCAGACCTCGCTGTTCTCGCTGCCCAACAGCTGACCGATTCGGTGATCGATCCATCTGAGATTGACGTAATTATTTACTTCGGTAGTCCGCACAAAGATTACTATGTATGGTCCAGCGCACCGAAGATTACATACGAACTAAAAGCGACAAACGCATATGGTTTCGAGATGATGAACGTCAGCTCGTGCTTTCCAATTGCCTTGAAGGTAGCCAAAGATATGCTGACGGCAGATGCATCCATTGAAAACATCTTGCTGGTTGCTGGCTGTAAAGAATCACAAATCGTCGATTACGACAATCCTCGCTCGCGCTTCATGTTTAATTTTGCAGATGGGGGCACAGCGGCTCTCGTAAAGCGTGGTGCGACAAAGAGCAGAATTCTCCACAGCTGTGTGATTACCGATGGTTCTTTTCACGATGATATAAGGGTTCCCGCCGGCGGCTCTAAGCAACAACCTAGTCATGAAACGGTGGAAAACAGACTCCACTACATCGATGTGCCGAATCCGAGCGATATGAAAGAACGACTTGATCCCATCTCGATACCGAACTTTGTCCATGTGGTAGAGCAGGCATTGGCAAAAAGCAATCGTTCCTTGCGGGATTTGAAGCTGCTGCTTCCTTTGCACACAAAGCGTTCGATGTTCTTGGAGTTGTTGGAACGATTGCAACTTAGCGAGGAGCAGGCCGTCTATCTCGATCATTACGGGCATTTGTCTGCACTCGATCCGTGTATTGGACTTCATGTCGCACAGCAAGAGGGACGTCTTGCCCCAGGGGATATTGTCGTAGCTGTCAGTGCTGGAACTGGATATACGTGGGCTGCAACAGTACTGGAATGGTTAGCCGAATCGCAATGACATTTTGACTCTTAAGGAGGAACGGGCGTGAAAAAAAGAGGATGGAAAATGTTGCTCCCGCTAGCGATGTCTGTCGTGCTTGTTGTTGGTTGCAGCCAAAATGAAAGCGCTTCATCTGATGGTGGTAATACGATTAAGGTCGGCGTACTCGCTTCGCTCACGGGGCCATTGGAGAGCTACGGAAAGCAGACGGCGCGAGGTTTTGAGCTCGGACTCGATTATACAACAGAGGGCAAGCGAGAGATCGCTGGCAAAAAGATCGAGTTCGTCGTGGAGGATACGGAGACGAAGCCGGATGTTGCCGTCCAAAAAGCGACGAAGCTCCTGGAGACCGACAAAGTAGATTTTCTCGTAGGCTCCTCTAGTTCAGGCGATACGCTGGCTGTCCTTCCCCTGGCAGAAGAGTACAAAAAAATCATGGTCGTAGAACCGGCTGTAGCAGATAGTATCACCGGGAAAAACTGGAACAAGTACATTTTCCGCACGGGTCGAAATTCTTCGCAGGACGCAGTTGCTGGCGCAGCGGCGATTGCTTCCAAAGGAACGAAGATCGCGACGATGGCTCAAGACAGCGCCTACGGTCGAGAAGGGATCGAAGCCTTTAAGACCGCGGCTGAAAAATTAGGGGCAGTCATTATCGAAGAACAATACGTTGACACGAACACGACTGATTTTACAGCCAACATCCAAAAAATTATTAGCGCCAAACCCGAATATGTGTTCATCACGTGGGCAGGCTCAAACTCCCCGTGGAAACAGCTTCAAGATATGCAGGTTCAGCAAAAAGGCATCAAAGTATCCACGGGAGCACCTGATATCGCTGCCTTGAAAACGATGGAGGCAATGATCGGAATGGAAGGTTTCTCGGTGTATTACCATTCGCTCCCGAAAACGAAAATGAACGACTGGCTCATCGATGAGCACAAGAAACGTTTTAATGGCGAGATTCCAGATTTATTTACGGCAGGTGGGATGACGGCAGCCGTAGCGATTGTGGAAGCATTGAAAAAGTC
>NZ_AKIX01000125.1:0-47624 GCF_000282075.1 Brevibacillus sp. BC25 | reverse complement strand
GTCGAGGACTTATCCACACACTCTTAGCAATCATGCGTATTCAGTTTTGAAGGAATGAGACGAAAAGCTGTATTCCCGATTACTTGTAAAAAGTAATGGAGAATGCAGCTTTTTTTGTATTTCCGCCAGCACCTACAAATCTGATTCAAAAAAATACGTGCTCTAATAAAAGGAGCGTGTGCACAGCCGAGATCGGCGAGTGTGGTCATTATTGTGATTCCAGTCGATTATGCTATGCTGAATGACATACAGCTTTTTCAAATGAAAGAGGGATCAATATGCTTATTCTTGCAGTGGAGGATGAAAAAGCGCTGCTTCAAACAATTGCAGGAGTCCTGACCGATGAAGGATATCAGGTGGACACGGCAGAGCGCGGAGATGACGGCTTGTTATTGGCGGAACGCGGCATCTACGATTTGTTGGTCCTGGACATTATGATGCCAGGAATGGATGGTCTTTCACTGGTGAGAACGTTGCGTGCAAAAGGTATCATGACGCCAGTTTTGTTTTTAACGGCAAAAGATAGCGTAGAGTCGAGAGTCGAGGGATTGGATGCCGGAGCAGACGATTATTTGGTCAAGCCTTTTGCGGCCGAAGAATTGACGGCGAGAGTGAGAGCCCTCTTGCGCCGACAAGGGAAACAGAACGCAGAAGGCGAGCTGGCATACGGTCCTCTATCGCTGAAGATAAATGAATATGACGGTTTTGTTGATGATGAGCCGATGAAGCTAACAACGAAGGAGTACGAGCTGCTTAAGTACTTCCTGCAAAATCGGGAGCAAATATTGACGCGCCAACAAATTTTTGACCGCGTATGGGGAATTGATTCAGAAGCGAATTACGGAGTGGTCGATTTGTATGTCCACTACCTGCGCAAGAAGCTGGGTGCTTACGAAGGCTTCATCCGAACGATCCGCAATGTGGGCTACATTTTGAAAAAGGAAGACAAATGATGTTTCGGAAAACGAGGATTCGGCTCGTAACGTTGAACGTAATAGTGGTACTTCTTTTGTTGAACGGGCTGGGGAGTGCAGTCTACTACACGATGAAGTATCGTCTCTATTCGCAGGTGGACAGAGAAATGACCAAAGTCAGTCAAAGGCTGGCAGTTGATTCTTTGCCTCGTCTCCATCGAATTGAAGATGACCCTTTTCCATACAACCGTCAGGAGAGGAAAAAGTTTAACGATCTGGATCGCCGATATGTTTTACTTGTCTGGGATAGCTTTGGGCGTGTCATCGGGACCGCATTTGGTGACCGGCTGGAGCCGGAGGAGTATGCAGAATTCCAGCATAACGGAAAAGCAGACGGAATCGAAACGAAAACAGTGAATAGACAAGTCTATCGCGTGCAGACAGTTACCGTTCCGAAAAAGGTCGTTGTAGGCAATCGGATACAGACCGCGTACCAGTTTCAACTGATTTACAATCTGGCACCTGAGCAAAATATGCTGGACAGCTTGCTGTACGTTGTCATAATCGGCGACATTATCAGTATTGTCATTGCGATCGTGGCTGGGTGGTTTTTAGCGAGAAGAGCACTCATCCCGATCCAAGTCTCGTGGGAAAAACAGCAGCAGTTTATTGCCGATGCTTCTCATGAACTGAGGACGCCGCTCACGGCCATTATGGTCAATCTGGAGAGGCTTTTCAGACATCCGGATCATACGATTGAGCAGGAAAGCGAAAAAATCATGATTGGGATGCAGGAGGCCAAGCGTTTGAGCAAGCTCGTCTCGGATTTGCTCACACTAGCTCGTAGTGATTCTAACGAGTTGCAGATCATGAATCAGACGCTGCGCTTAGACGAAGTCACAAATAAATGCACCCAGGTTTTTGCACAACTTGCCATCGTACGGGAAATTCGTCTCGAAACAGACATCCAGCAACCCATTGAGATGGTGGGAGACCAAGAACGTCTGCATCAGCTCATGGTCATCTTGCTGGACAATGCTTTGAAGTACACGAACGAAGACGGCCGGATTTATGTCTCTTGCAAAAAGGAAGGCGGTCGCGTTTCGATTCTCGTAAAAGACAGTGGGATCGGGATTTCCAAAGAGGATATTCCGTATTTGTTTGATCGCTTCTTTCGGGTGGATAAAATGCGCTCTCGAGCGACAGAAGGAACAGGCTTGGGGCTTTCCATTGCCAAATGGATCGTGGATGCGCACCACGGAAAAATTCAGGTCAGCAGTGAGGTAGGTATCGGAACGAGTTTTTTGGTTACACTTCCAATAAAGCCTTAAAGAGATGGAAAGAACCGTGTTCCCAGCGTAGGGAATCGGTTTTTTTTCAAATAGTGGGACAATTCCATTTAACATACTTTTATGTTTCAAATATCTCTAAATAGAGGTAAACTATAGGAAGAGAGGAGTGGCGTACTAATGAACATGACGATCACTAAAGCAGCGGTAGCATGGTTTCGGGAAGAATGGGGATGCAAAGAAGGAGACAGCATTCGTTTTTTTGTCCGGTATGGAGGCGTTAGTACGGTTCAGGATTCATTCTCGATGGGGATTGCCAAAGAGTTGCCGAATGAAATCGGCATTTCGACAGTAGAGGATGGCATCACATTTTATATGGAAAAAGATGAGTTGTGGTATATGAATGGAAGAGGGTTGATTGTCGATTATCGGCCAGAAACAGACGAAGTAGAATTTAAGCTGGATTAAAAAGGAATATGATAGCTAGTAGATGAAGGGCTCCGGATATACGGGGCCTTTTTACATGAGCGAAAAAACTAAAATATCATACTTTACAAACAAAAATGTATGTTATATTATGGGTACATAAATGGAAAAAGGAGGAAGATATATGCGTTTACTTGATTCTTACTTGGAGCTTGGCATTACGGGAATGGCACGTGCAGCTGGAGCGGGATGGTTCGATGGTCATTATGGGGCAGCTTTATTGGCAGGGTACTTCATGGATCGTGAGCACGATCTCCCTGAACATGTAAAAGAGGGTATTGAGCGGACATGCGAGTCCTTCCGCAAGCAAAAACCTGAATGGTTTGTTCCACTAGATCAAGACGAGCAAGCTGATCCCTCCTTGTTACAGCACGTCATCGATGGCCTCCAGCAAAATGTGAAGCAGCTTCGGACCTCAGGTCATGGACTAGCACTAGGTGTGTTGGCATTAAAAGCACTGCGCGAACGCCCTGATATGATCACTCCAACTGTGGTGGATGGCTTGGTCAAGATTCTTCAAGCGACGACAGAAGACAGGAAAGACCGTTATTGGGGCATCGAGAATTACCATGGCATGACGATTGAAGATGTCAAAGACGAAGTTGCGCCTTACGATACAACCGCAGAGATGGCAGAGCGGGCATTTGGCGAGCTACATTTGGTTATACCGCCGCGTAATATTAACGGAGTACGCTTTCATTTGGCGAGCGAGGTCGTTCATAACATCACACAAGCTCATGCGTTAACAGATCTGGAGCGATTCGGTTATGAGGATATTGTGAAGCCTGGTATCGTAAACCATCGTCTTCAAATCTATTTGAATCGCCATGTTCCTCCGTTTACTTTGGAGGATGAGGTGAAGGAGCCAGCGTTCGAGGAAATTTTTTCACCGCTATACTGGGATAGACTATACAGCGATCCTCATGCATTGAAGCTTCCGTATGCTGCATTGGATCTGCTAAAGCGGTTTCCTCCAGAGAAGAGAGCTCTTGCCGAGCGAAATTTGTGCAAGCTTTTGACGATTACGGATTAATACAATCACCTAAATAAAAAGAACAGGGAGGCCAATAGGCACTCTCTGTTCTTTTTCACTTCGCTATGAGTATCGTCTACCAGGTTGGAATGACAGTCGTAGTAGACTCCCGATTTGCATAGTAGCTTTTATGCTCGATCAGGGCATTGCGAATGGCAGACTCATTGATGTCGAAACCGATTCCTGGAGATGTCGGTACAGCCAGCATACCAGGTGCTGCAAAATCGATGACAGGTGTCACGATATCTTCAGCAAAGTAGCGATGGGACGGGGATGTGTCGCCGGCAATCGTGAAGTTGCTAAGCGAGGCCATCGCGATATTATGCGCGCGTCCAATCCCTGCCTCCAACATTCCTCCGCACCATACTGGAACGCCGCGTGTCGCACACAGGTCATGAATCTTCTTGGCATCGGTCAGACCGCCTACGCGACCGATCTTGATGTTGATAATCCGGCAACTGCCGAGCTCGAGTGCTTTGCGGGCATCTTCCACCGTATGGATACTTTCATCGAGGCAGATCGGCGTTTTTAGTTCCCTTTGCAAGGTCGCATGGTCAATGATGTCGTCATGAGCCAATGGTTGTTCAATCATGATCAAACCGAAGCCATCCAAAGCCTTCAGCATCTCCATGTCTGCCAGCGTATACGCAGAGTTTGCGTCCGCCATCAGCGGAACATCTGGTCCAAATGTGTTGCGGATCGCGCGCATTGGCTCGACATCAAAGCCCGGTTTGATTTTCACTTTGATCTTTTTGTAGCCGTCACGGATGAAGCCTTCTACGCGTTGCAGCAGTTTTTCGATTGTCGGCTCGATTCCGATACTCACACCGACGTCAATCGTCGTACGAGTTCCGCCTAATGCTTGGGAGAGGGAGAGGCCGTTCATTTTGGCGTACAAATCCCAGACGGCACCTTCCAAAGCGGCTTTGGCCATGTGGTTGCGTCGCATCCAGGAGAAGAGGCGGGATACGTCATCAGGATGCTCGATCTCCCGTGAAAACAGCTGCGGGATCAAATACTTTTCGAGCATGTACCAGACCGTATCAACATCTTCCTCGTTGTAGACGGGGACGTCCATCGCGACGCTTTCGCCGAACCCGACATAGGCACCGCTGTATGCACGCACCAGAATGCATTCTTTATGGGTTTCGACTCCCATGCTCGTCTCAAAAGGGGAATTCAACGGAATTTTGATTCGTTGCAGGTCCACGCGTTCGATTTTCATGTTCATCTCTCCTCAACCGTTCATATGGATTGTCGCTCAAACGTTTTTAGTACCGTTCTTGCCAAAATCTCGATGCCGTCTAGCAGTGCTTCTTTTTCAAAAGTCATCTGTGGATGATGAAGTCCTGGTGTCAGGCCACAGCCTAAACCAAGCATGGTCGCCCGAAGATGTGGACGTTCTTTTGTGTAATAGTGGAAGTCTTCCGCGCCTGGTGTCTGAATCGGCGGTTCGAGCTTTTCTTCCCCCAAGGTTTGGGTAATGGCATCCGCCATGATCAGTCTCGCTTCTTCGTTCACTTCCGCCGCATAGACACGTTCGGTGATCTCGTAAGATAGCTCAACTTCATACAGACGGGAGACATGCTGCAAAATGTGCTCGACACGGGAAAAAAGGGCGTGAATGACTTCATTCGTCTGTGCCCTCAGGTCCAAGTGGAAATGCGCCGAGCCCGGAATGATATTGCTGCTTTTGCTACCGGCTGCGAGCTGCGTCATTTTGACGGAATAAGGGACGAGTGGATCGAGATGAATGCCTTTTAACTGCTCAACAATCGCAGCGGCTACCTCGATAGCATTGACTCCGAGATGAGGTCGTGCGCCATGAGCATCGGCACCCTTGATTTGCCCGAATACTGTACCTGCCGCTCCGTGCAGGATGGCAGAAGTAGCTGTGCCGCATGGGATTTCCTGAATGGGACGAAGGTGTACGCCGTACAGAAAATCAATATCGTCCACTACTTGCTTGTTCACCATCGCAAGTGCGCCATTTCCGCTTTCTTCCGCTGGTTGGAAAATGAGCTTCAGGCGCCCGGGGAGCTGGATGTCCATTGCTTGCAGTACCATGAGGACGCCTAATGCCATGGTCATATGCGCATCGTGTCCGCAGGAATGGTTCGCGGTAAAGACGCCGTTTACTTCTTGCCAGAGTGCGTCCATATCTGCACGTACGCCTACAGTCAATTTTCCTGGTGTCGGATCGCCCCATTCGCCAACAACTCCCGTCACGTCGTCAAAGGTAGTGACGTGGCAATTGTGTTTTTTCAAGAAGTCAGCAATGAATGAGGTGGTTTGGACTTCCTCCCAGCTTATCTCTGGATGCTGGTGTAAATGCTCGTATAGAGAAAAAATGGCGGGCTGCAATTGTTTGATCGTTGTGCGCATGGTTCCTCCATCGGTTTGTTTGAGGGTAGTCGATATGTGAAGCGAAGGCTACGCCAATCCACTTGACGCAGCCAGTTTTGTGAAAAGCTCATTTGTTACGAAACGCCGATTGTCACTGCTACGATGAGTGCGATCGAGGCGATCACGGCCCAACCTGCTAGCAGCTTCCAAATGAATTTGACCCATTTCTCATACGGAATGCCTGCAACAGCCAGATAGCCCATCAACGCAGAAGAAGTCGGGATAATGGAGTTGGTGACCGCATCACCGTATTGGAAGGCAAGAACCGCTATCTGACGTTGGATGCCGAGCAGATCCGCAATCGGTACCATGATTGGCATCGTTGTCGCTGCCTGTCCACTACCGGAAGAAATGAAGAGATTGAGAAAGGCTTGAATCACAAACATGGCGATGACGTTTACGGCATCTGGCAAATGACCAATCGCCGAAGTCAGACTGTTAATCATCGTATCGATAATTTTTCCGTCTTCCAAGACGACCGTGATCGCGCGGGCAAAACCGACGATCAGCGCACCAAACGTAACGGCTCTCGCTCCAGCGACGAAGGAATCAAACAGCGTATTGACCGACAAACCTCCGACGAGACCAGCAACCAGGCCCATGATCAGGAAGGAAGCGGTAAGCTCTGTCAAGAACCATTCGTACTTGAATACACCGTATACGTTGAAGGCGAGACCACAGACCATTACCAGGAACACGAGCTTGTGGCGTGCATTCAGATCTGGGATGTCTACTGTTTCCTGTTCTTGACTTGCGTGATTCTCTACACCATAAAGCACACTCTTGGTCGGGTCTGCTTTGACACGATACGCATAGCGCATGACGTACCAGATGGCAAAAGCGAGAACGAAGACATACACAACAGCACGGAAGGTAAGACCAGAGAAGAGCGGCAATTGCGCGAGCGACTGCGCTACCCCAACCGTAAATGGATTGATCATCCCGCCCATGAAGCCGGCTGCCGCCCCCATGGTGATCATGGCTGTACCTGTTACGGCATCAAAGCCCATTGCACGAGCCAGCGCGATACCGATTGGAACGAAGATGATGCTTTCTTCTGCCATTCCCATGGTGAAGCCACCGATGGAGAAGAGGAACATGGAAGCAGGAATGAGCAGTTTTTCCCGACCCTCCAAGTGTCGGACACCTTTATTGATCCCGGCTTCGATCGCTCCGGTCTGGCGGATGATTCCGAATACACCGCTTACAATAAAAATGTAGAAAATGATTTGCGCGCCTTTTTGCATCCCTTCTGGAATCGCTTTGAACATGTCGAAGAACGAGACCGGATCACTTTCTACAGGATGGTAGCTGCCGTTGACTACGACGGTTTTGCCTGAGGCGACGTCCTTGACCCGTTCGAACTCACCAGCTGGGAGAACATAGGAAGCTAGGGCTGCCAAAATGATGATGATAAAGAGGATGGCATAGGTATGCGGCACAGAAAAACGTTTCTTTGCAGGTTTCAATGGATGTGTAGACATGAGGTCACCTCGCTTTTTTTTGCTTATGATAAGCAAGGGTCGTGCCAAGTGTCGAAATTTCCCGAATATAAGCGTTTTCAGTGGATTTTCATGGACAAGGCAAGGGAATAAAATGAGCTTTAGGAATGTTTATTAGGTTTTATTCAGCCTAATACACCCTATTATTCATTGGGCGGAAGCTAAATCCGCCCGTGTTTTCGCAACAATTCGATACCCGCGGGGGTGATGGAGGTTCCTTGTCGGGTCGTTCCTGAACGAACCAAACCTTGCTGCTCTAGAAGTTTTAGCTTGTGTCGCAGTGCGCTCTCTGTCCATCCTACGGATTGTAGTTCAGGGGAGTGCGCCAATTGATAACGTCCGACTGGTTTGTTAGATACGTAATAATGATGCAAGCAATACAAAATATCCAGGTCGCGGTTGTCGTCCAAATTGGGGATAGGAGCCGTCTGCTGCTTTTGAAACAGGCTATCCGTCAATCGTTTGGGGAGATCCTGAATGCCGATGACAGGATGCTCGCTTACCGTAATGGCATAGTCGACGACATTTTTCAGTTCGCGAATGTTCCCCCGCCAGTCATGGCGATAGAATAGCTCCATGACTTCTGGCGACCATGTTTTGCTCATGCCTTGCTGCTCCAGATGCTCATCGATAAGAAGGGGAATGTCACTGATTCGCTCGCGCAAAGCGGGAATCTGGATCGGCAGGACAGCCAAACGATAGAATAGGTCCTCACGAAAGCCTCCTTGAGAAACAGCGTCTTCCAAATCGCGATTGGTAGCAGCGATGATGCGGCAATCCACAGAGAGAATGCCTGTACCGCCCACGCGGATGACCTGCTTTTCTTGCAGCACGCGAAGCAGCTTGACCTGAATGGCTCCAGAGATGTCCCCAACCTCATCGAGAAAAATCGTCCCACCGTCCGCTTGCTCAAACAGACCGGGCTTTCCGCCTTTTCGTGCTCCCGTAAAGGCACCGTCTTCGTAGCCGAACAGCTCGCTCTCCAGCAAGTTTTCCGGCAAGGAGGCACAGTTGATTGCGACAAAGGGGCCGTTTTTGCGTAGGGAGTGCTGATGAATGGCATGGGCGAACAGCTCTTTTCCCGTCCCATTTTCCCCTGTCAGCAGAATCGTTTGATTGTTTTTGGCCATCTTTTTGCCGAGCTCGATGACTTGGAGAAGCGGTTGACTTTGTCCTTTGATATCGGAAAAGGAGTACGTCGCTGTATGACCGCGCAACGTAAGAGTAGTTCGCAAGCGTTGGATTTCGGTCACGTCTTTTAGCGTACAAACGAAGCCTAAATGCTCATGTCTGCGGCGGATGCTTTGACTGCTGACGATAAATTGTTTGTGATCAATGGTTACGAGGGCGTCCTCCTGATCTTCCTGCTCAAAAAAGGGTTGCAGTAAGCTGTGCTCCTTCAACACTGTGTACGGTTGTCCAACAATGGAGGATGCATGTGGACAAAACAGCTCAACGGCGACATCGTTGATAAATGTGATCAGACCTTGTTCGTTGCAAGCGATCACAGGGTCTTTGACTGCCTGAAAGGTAGATTGCAGCTGGCTATTTAGCTTCTGTACTTCTGCGTAGGAGGTGCCGAGCATTTTCGCGAGCTCAGACATTTCTAAGATGAAGGAAGACAAGTACTCACGCTCCCATTCACTGGGCACGCCTACCTTGCGACCAATATCAATCAAGTCATGAATGTTGATTTTGCGAAATCCTAGATCGATAACCTCCACGTGAGGAGGCAGCGGTACATCAGCGATGCTCATAATGATCGCGTACTGAAATTCGAGATCATCAAATGAACAGCCAGGGTGAAAAGGAACGTAATTGATATGATCGACGTTCGCTTCTATTAAATTTTGGATGACCTCTTGTGCCGTCACGGGCGAATTATTCATGACAGGGACGGTCGTCCCCGGAGGAATCTGCATCAGCGCTTTCATTTTGCGCAACTCGAAAAAACGGTTTAAAACCGTGATGGGTACGGAGTCGGCGACAGCTTGACGGGCAACTGTATACAGCTCCGGGGATTTGGTTGTGATAAAGACATGATCGACTCCGCTCAAATCGGGAATGTGCTCATGGCTGGCATAACCGATGATTTTACAATACGGCTCGAAATAAGCCCGCAGTTCTTTTAACAAAAATTCGAGAGTGTCCGTTCCTTTTGCAATCAAGACAATGGTGTGGTCCATGCTGCACCGCCTTTGCTCAAACAATCGTGAATGTTTTGTAATCTCATGATAGCACAATGCCTGGCTATAATCGGATGGATTCGCTTGTATAGAGAGGAAAGACAAGGATTGATTTGCGGGCAAATGCTAGTTCAAAAAGTCGGCTTTTCAGCACCGAGAAAGTGGCGAGAGCCTGAAGAAGGAGGAGCGGAGTGTAGGGGAC
Organism: Brevibacillus sp. BC25; assembly: GCF_000282075.1. NCBI lineage: Bacteria > Bacillati > Bacillota > Bacilli > Caryophanales > Paenibacillaceae > Brevibacillus > Brevibacillus sp. BC25. The sequence continues at coordinate 37,606 of NZ_AKIX01000125.1, read as the reverse complement.
CTACATGAGCACCGGACTTCGAAGGTGAACGCCTCTTTCGATGTCGCAAGAGCTTCCAGAATTACTACGTGATCAAAAGCCGGCTTTTTGAACATCCGCAGCAGGGAAATGTGTTTTAATAGAAGATAGAGAAGATCAAAAAGCAATAACAGGAGCAGGAGGAATCAGCATGGGGGACAGAGTGGTTCCAGAGGTGCTGCAAATGATTGGGGAAGTCGTGCCAGACGGGGTATCGATTGCGATCTCGGACGGCTCACAATACTTGTACTATCAACCGAGTTCCAATATTGACTTGAAAATTACGCCAGGGGATCTCGTACCCATTGGCTCGGCTACACATCAAGCGCTCATGGAAATGGGAAAAGTGGGGCATCAGGTGGAGAGTCGTATTTTTGGCGTGCCGTACTACGGACTCTCGCTTCCATTAGTGCGAAATGGTCAGGTCATGGGCTGTATTACCGCCATCTATCCACCTCAAAACGTTCCGCTAACAAATCCGGAGCCGCGTCTATCGTTTTTGGTCGGAAAAGGGGAGGACGGCTGGTTGCCCATTTCGTTAACGGAGATCGTCTTTATCAGCTCTCATGAAGGAAAAACGCTTCTGCATACGGCTAATGGATCATATGCGAACAAATACAACATGGCTGAGCTGGAGTACATGCTCCCGCAAGAGCGATTTGTGCGCTGTCATCGGTCGTATTTCGTCAATATGGAATCGATCGGCTTTATTCACCCGCATTTTCATTCGACGTTTTTATTGGAGATGAAGGACAAGCAAAAGACGAGAGTTCCTGTGAGTCAGTCGTATGCCAGCTCGTTTCGGCAACTGCTCGGCTTCTGAAATATCTGACAAATGAGAATGGTTCGCTGCCGTTTTTTCTTGATAGCCGCGTAAATTTTCTGTTTTGTTGAAAATCGAGTGCCCGCTCAGAATCCATATGCTAGTGTAAAGGCAATAAAGATGGCATAGGAGGTCACAATGATGTGGGAGCGCTTACGCGATAAACGACTGGCAGATAAAATCGTGACGGCTGAGGTAGCAGCAGGATGGATTGAGGATGGCATGACAATCGGGTTAAGTGGTTTCACGCGTGCTGGTGATGCCAAGGTCGTGCCGCTCGCATTGGCTGAGCTGGCGAAAAAAGAGAACAAGCCTTTTGGCGTAAACGTATATACAGGAGCTTCACTCGGCTCCGATGTGGATGCTGTGATGGCGGAAGCGGGGATCATCAACAAGCGATTGCCTTTTCAAGCAGATCCGGTCATGCGCAAAAAAATCAACGATGGCAGCATGATGTTCGTTGATCAGCATCTGTCGCATACAGCGGAAGCAATTCGTCAGGGAGCGATAGACGCGATCGATTACGCAATTGTGGAAGCGGTTGCAATTACAGAAGAGGGCATGATCATTCCGGCTACGTCCGTGGGGAATTCCAATATTTTCGTGGAAAATGCCAAGCAAGTCATCATTGAGTTGAATATGGCTCAATCGGTGGAGTTGGAAGGCATCCATGATATTTATACACCAGCGAAACAAGGAGAGCGTGAACCGATTCCGCTCACGTCCGTTGATCAGCGAATAGGCACAGCAGGGATTCCTGTCGATCCGGATAAAGTAAAAGGGATTGTCCTGACGAACCAGTTGGATTCTCCCTCGACGATTGTGGAACCCGACGAAGAAACGGCGCAGATTGCGGCACATCTGATCAAGTTCTTGCGTCAGGAGGTAAAAGAGGGGCGATTGCCGAACAATCTCGCGCCATTGCAATCTGGAATTGGATCGGTAGCGAATGCGGTTTTCAACGGATTTTTGGATTCGGAATTCACGGATCTGACTGTTTTCTCGGAAGTGTTGCAGGATGCGGTGTTTGATTTGCTTGATGCAGGTAAAATTTCGTTTGCCTCAGGCTGTTCGATCACGCTGACGGCTGAAAAGATGAAGCATGTCACCGAGAATTTCACCCAATACCGTGACAAGCTGCTGTTGCGTCCGCAAGAAATCACGAACCATCCGGAGCTGATTCGCCGCCTCGGTCTGATTGCGATCAATACCGCGATTGAAGCGGACATCTACGGCAACGTCAACTCGACCAATGTATCGGGTACGCGAATGATGAATGGCATCGGCGGCTCTGGTGATTTTGCTCGCAACGCACGTCTGGGCATCTTCGTAACCAAGTCGATTGCCAAAGGTGGAAACATTTCGAGCATCGTTCCGTTTGCCTCTCATGTGGATCATACTGAGCACGATGTAGATATAATCGTGACCGAGCAAGGCTTGGCTGACCTGAGAGGCTTGGCTCCACGTCAAAGAGCCATCAAAATTATCGAGAACTGTGCGCATCCGATGTACCGCGATCAATTGATGGCGTACTACGAGGAAGCACTCACACGCGGCGGACATACCCCGCATGTACTGGAAAAGGCATTCTCCTGGCACGTACGTTACGCGCAGGAAGGCACGATGCTGGAAAAAAAGCCAGCGTTGGTATAGGCGAATGAATGATGAAAAACAAACCCGCTCGGAATTGAAGCCTTGGCGGGTTTTTCTCGTTTCTATTGTAATGTTACGTTTTTACGCTTGTAAGCTTTCCTGCCTTTTTTCCTGAGCAAACGAGGCCCAAGCAAAGCCAAAGCCGACGAGAACGAGCAGACCGCCGACCCAGCTGATGTGAACAATACCTACATGGTCTACGATTACCCCTCCAAGTCCTGCACCCAGCGCCAGCCCTAGCTGAAAGACCGATGTGTTCATGCTGAGGGCCACCTGCGAAGAGTGGGGAGATAACGTGATCAAATAATACTGCTGAGCTGGAACGGTGGTTTGCACGGCAGCTACCCAGAACATAACGCTGATGATCGCCCACGTGAACAGTTGCGAAGACAGCGGCAGGATAAGCAGGATAGCCGCATGGAGAAGCAAGCTGACATATAGAGTAGGGCGAATCCCCCATTTGTCGGTGGAGACGCCTCCGATTCGCGAGCCGGCCACACTAGCGAGTCCTGCCAAGAAAAGCGTGGTGCTTACCCAAGCAGTCGTCATGGCGGCGGTGCTCTGTAGAAGCGGAGTAATGTAGGTATAGACGGTGGAATACCCTGTGACAAAGAACAACGAGATAAATAGCGCATGGATCACCCGTTTGTTGCGGAGTGCTGCCAACTGTTTGCGTAGCGGGACGGCCTCTTCTCCTTGTTGCTTCGGCAAATAGGCCAAGATGGCGAAGAAGGGAATGAGTGTCAGGACGGCAATGAGCGCGAAAACAGGGCGCCATCCCCAAATGTCTCCCAGCATGGTGCCAAGTGGAACCCCAAGCACGAGCGAGAGGCTGAAGCCCATGAGGATGATCGCGATGGAGCTGCCTTTTTTCTCTGGGGAGGCCATGTTGGCTGCTTGCGCGAGAGCTACCACGGTGTAGACGCCTCCGCAAAGCCCCAGCAAAATGCGGGATAGCATCAATAGGGAGAAGCTTGGGCTTATTGATGCGAGCAGGTTTGCCACTATGAAAGAAAATAGCGTCCAAAGGATGAGTTTTTTGCGCTCTACTCCCGCAGTGAGTGCAATCAAGACCGGAGCTCCAAAGGCAAAAGCCAGGGAAAAGGCGGTCACTAACTGACCAGCGAGGGAGAGGGATACACCGGTGTCATCTGCGATCATACCGATGATTCCGGTGACGATTGACTCAGCCGTGCCAATCATGAATTCTCCCAAGGCCAGCAATAGGATTAAATATTTTTTGGACAAGGTGGTTCACTCCTCGAGCTAACAAAATTGATGTAGTGACATTTTACGAAACGATTTCTATAATTTACATACATGAACCAAGGCGTTTACGATGAATGGCTTACTATATACAAGTTATTTGGCAGGAGACACTTATGGATTTGAAAGGGTGATCTGCGTGGACCAAATCGATTACAAAATCATTAGCTTGTTGCACGAAAATTCGCGGATTCCATTCGCGGAGCTGGGGAGAATCATTGGGATGACGCAGCCTGCTGTGAAGGAGCGGGTCCGCCGTCTGGAGGAGCAGGGAATCATTACGGGCTACCACGCGTCGATCTCTCAGGAAAAGCTGGGCAAGCACACGACTGCTTTTGTCATGTTCCGCACCAAGCAATGTGCGGCGTTCATCGATTTCTGCAAGCAATCGCCGGAAGTGACGGACATGTATCGGATCAGTGGGGAGTACAATTACATGCTAAAAGTGGTAACAAGGTCGACGGAGGAATTGGTTGCCTTCTCGGAACGTACCGGGGATTTCGGTTTCTCCTATACGTTGATCGTGCTAACGTCGCCGTTTGAGCAAAAAATGATGCTAGAGGAAGAGAAAATCTTCTGATCGTGCTTCTGCCGAACAAAAAAGAGGCTCCGCCGTATCAGGGCGAAGCCTCTTTACTTTTGCGTATTGCGAAAATGCTATTTTTGCCGTACATACTGCTCATCCTTCATGAACAGACGCCAGAAATAAATAAAACCGGGTACGAGAATCGCAAAGCCGACCAAATAACAAATGAACAGAGCGTGGAACGTATCCGGATGTGTAAAGCTGGACTCAATCGTCACTTGGGGATAGACGATATAGGGGAGGCGCGCTGCACCGTACGCATAGCTGGCGAGCAGGTATTGCGTCGTGGCGACAATGACCGCAATCCGCGGAAGATGGATACCGAAGTATCGACGGTCTTGGGGCAGGAGGAGAGCGATATAACTAATGAAAAAACAGACCGCCGATGCAATAAGCCAAGGCAAATAGTCAAGCATGCGGTCATATAGCCATTTTGCCTCCAGTTGCATCGTGAGCACGGTAACCAATGCCGCAAGCAACGTAATCGGCCCCAGAAACACCGCATCCCGACGGTAGACGGCGAAGGCATGCTTTTCACCTGCGACGAAGGAGTAGTCAGCGAGAAGCAGCGACGAGAGATAGAGTGTGCTGCTGACGGCAAGACCAATAAAAGAATAGACGTGCGGGCTGGTCAAAAACAGTCCCCAATCGAGATACTCCACACCATTTATCGTTCGAGACAAACCGCCCTGTGTCACAGGAAGCACGCTGATTAACAGAGCTGGCACCAATATCCCGGTAACGCCGGAGACGATGCTGAGCATCTTGTCATATTTGTAAATCAGATGAGAAAACACCATGAACGTACTGCGAATCAGCATCAATAACACCACGAGACATCCGGGAACCAGCAGCAGGCTTCCCAATGTGTAGGTCGCGCCAGGGAAAAAGGTAACGAGCGCGACAACAATTAACACGATAAAGACATTCACGACCTCCCAGGAGGGCGAGAGGTAGCGATTGGCGATTTGAGTGGCTTTGGTTTTTTCCCGATTCAAATAGATCATCGACCAAAAACCTGCACCGAAGTCGAAGGAGGCCGCGACGGAATAGATGACGACGAAAATCCAGAGCAGCGTAATGGCAATAATCGTGTCGGTCATACCGTTCCTCCGTCCACTTTCGGCTGTTCTGGCGGATCGAGCTCCAAGGGGTGGCGGCCAAAATAGCTACGGAATACGAGCAGGGTGACGATCGCGAAAAATACGTACACCGAAAGGAAAATCCAGAACAGGGTAGAGATGCCTGCCGCTTGGGTAGCGGCATCTACTGTTTTCATCACACGATAAACTACCCATGGCTGGCGTCCTGTGCAGGCAAAAATCCAGCCGAATTCGATGCCTAACAAGGCGAGCGGTCCACTCGCGACAAATACCCAGAGAACCCAACGGGGAAACTGAGAGCGTTTCAGGAGCTTCTTCCAAGCGAAGCCGATGAAACCAACGAAGATCAACAAGCTGCCGATGATGACCATCCCGTTAAACAGCGTATGGACGTAGAGTGGAGGCCACAACTCCTGTGGAAAATCGTCCAGACCGACCACGACCTCGTCAAAGCGATTGGCTGCAAGGAAGCTGAGCGCCCATGGAATCTCGATGGCGTATTTGACTTCTTTCGTCTCGGGATCGGTAAAGCCACCAATCGCGAGTGGGGCGTATGCTTGTGTTTCAAACAGTCCTTCCGCAGCTGCCAGCTTTTCCGGCTGGTATTTATGCAAAAGCTGTGCGGATTCATGACCGTTCAATGCGGTTAAAAGGGAAAAGGTGCCGCCCACAATCAAGCCGGCCAAGAGTGCTTTTTGATGATACAAATAAATCCGACTGCCTTTTGCAGCGCGCAGCATTTTCCACGCTGCCACTCCAGCGACGATGAATGCCCCCGTCATATAAGCAGAGACAGTTACATGACCTGCCGTCACAATAAAGCTGGGATTGAAAAAAGCTTTCCACGGGTCCACGTCGACGATCTGCCCATCGACCATTCGGAACCCAGTTGGCGTACCTTCAAAGGCGTGGACATTCGTAATCAGAATCGCGGAGGCCGTCGCACCAAGCAAAACCATGAACAAACTCAACAAACGCATGTTGCGGGATAGGCGGTGAGCCGCGTAGACGTAGATGGACATAAATAAAGCTTCCACGAAGAAAGCGAATATTTCGATCTGAAAAGGCAGCGAGATCACTCTGCCGACAATCTCCATGAACCCAGGCCATAACAGGGAAAGCTGGACCCCAGCAATCGTTCCAGAGGGGATCGCGACACCTAGCAAGATCGCCTGGGCTTTTGTCCAGCGTTTGGCCATAATCTCGTAATCGCGGTCACGCGTCCGCCAAAAGAGGAGCTCTACCAGCAAGATCATGAGCGGGAGACCAACGCCCAAGGTCGCAAAAATAATGTGAAAGGCCATAGTCGTCCCGAATATGGCTCTGGTCATCACGATATCTTCCACGTTCAACTTCCTTTCTGATCGGCACCAAAAATTGTTAACGATTTCCTCGTTAATGTCCCATGAGGAGGCGGAGTTTATACGAAAAAGACCGTCACAAAAATGTGACGGTCGGGCTTGATGATAGAATAAGGGCGTTTGGAAGAATTGATTATTTACGATAGAGTGGATAATCAACATCAATCGGTACTTGAATCAACACCAGGCGGAGCGGAGCATCCGTGGATGCTTGGTAGATGACTGTGTTGCTTTCCTCGGAGGAGAGAACGACAAAGTCACCTTTGGTTGCCGGGGTGTGATTCTCGCTGACAGTTGCTTTCTCTGCAACGCTTCCGTTCCCTTCTACTATGACAACTGCGTGAGCATAACCAGCCGGGAGTTCTTTTGCATACGATTTTCCAGCGGGAATCGTGATGTCGCTCATCAAGGAATCTGTGACCAACTGAATGGGCGCAGACGATCCGATGATGTGTTTCACTTGCACACCATCAACATCCTCAGACGGAAACTCCTCATGATCATACTGATGGTAAGTCGGCGGTTGCTTCGTCGTTTGTGCGAGATGCGGTTCAAACCAGATTTGAAACATTTCCGTATCCTTGCCAAGCTCTTCTGCATGGTATGCGCCTGAACCGGTTTGCATGATCTGCGCCCCGCCTGTCGACACCTCTTGAAGATTTCCGAGTGTGTCCCGATGTCCGACTGTCCCTTTGAGGACGTACGACAAAATCTCAAAGCCGGAGTGAGGGTGCAGCGGAATTTCAAATGTCTTCAGTGATTTTGCCCATGCCCAGTAAAAAAGTGGTCCTACCCGTTTTACAACGGAGCCTTCATGTGGGAAGCCAATTGGTTTATTCTCTACGATTTCACCGTCGCCAAAATGTCCTTTTGCTTGCTCGTTCTGTGTGTAGACGCGGATTTCCATCTGATGTACCTCCCTTAGTACGATTGCTGGCTTACGGGTGGTGAGGAGTCACCATTAAAACAAAACGTATGCGCCCGGACCGATCAAGGCCACACCAATAACAACTGCGATTAACGTCAGGTTGTATTCGTATCCGTTTTGTGTGACCCAATATCCATTTTGCCCGTGTACCTTCAGAATGGCAACCAGCATTGTGAAAGCAAGCAGAATAGAACTTGCCCAGATACCTACGCCTGCCGCAAACATCAGACCGCCAACGAGTTCAGCGAATCCAGCAACAAAGGCCATCGCTACGCCAGGTTTCACTCCGATGGACTCCAGCCAGCCACCTGTTCCTTTCAAACCATAACCGCCAAACCAGCCAAACAACTTCTGCGCACCATGACCTGCAAACGTCAAACCGATGACCAAACGAATCAATAACAATCCAGTATCCAACACTTTTCATCTCTCCTTAATTGTTTTTAATTAGTATATCTTTATTTTAAGATATTTGTCCAAAAAGGCTGGCGGGCCTTAAAAGGATTCCGCCAGTTTTGCTGCTTTTTCTACACCAGCTGCAACGAGCTCAGCTGCTTTGTCTTGGAATTGGTTGTGACCTTCTACGATCACTTCGGATACATTGCTGATGCCCCAGAAGCCGAGGATCGTGCGAACGTATTTGTTTGCCATTTCAATCTCAGCCATAGGGCCTTCGGAATAAACGCCACCGCGTGCGCTCAACAGAGCTACTTTTTTGTCGCCCATCAGACCAACTGGACCTTCAGCTGTGTACTTGAATGTTTTGCCTGCTTGGGAGAGGTAATCCATGTACGAGTGCAGAACAGCTGGAACAGTGAAGTTCCACATTGGGAAAGCAAATACGATTTTGTCTGCTCCTGTAAATTGGTTCAGGTATTTGTTAACCAAGTCAGCGCGTTTTTGCTCATCAGCAGACAGCTCGATGCCGTTTCCAGCTTTCCACATAGCAGTCAGCATGTCGTTACCGTAATAAGGGAGGTTTTCAGCAAACAGATCCAACTCAACGATTTCATCGTTTGGATGTGTTTCTCTGTATGTTTTGGTGAAAGCTTCGTACAGCTTTACGCTTGTTGCCTGCTCAACTGGGCGATCGTTTGCTTTAATAAAAAGTACTTTACTCATGAAAATTTTATTCCCCTTCCAATTAGTAAGTCACTAACTTTTAATGTGTAAATCTTGATTTTAAGATTATTACGTATCAGATCTTTTGTCAACACTTTTTTAAAACGATTGTGGTGGAGAGAGGGGACTGCTCATCTAATAAGTAGCCTGAGCAGTACGTCCCAACTTTTTTAGCAGTTCGATTGCTTGACGTTGTTCTTCTGGTGTGAGACCTTCCATCGCTTTCTCAATGGCGAGTTGATGAGGAGGGAAGATTTCGGACAAGAATTGATGCCCTTTATCTGTGAGTTCCGCATAAATGACGCGGCGGTCTGCCGAACAGGGCTTGCGAATAAGCAGTTGCTTCTTTTCGAGTTTGTCCACAACGTATGTGATGTTTCCGCTAGAGATCAATATTTTTTCGCCAATTTGCTGCAATGGTTGAGGACCTTTATGAAATAATACCTCTAGTACCCCGAATTCAGTTGGATTAAGTCCATGCTCGCGAATGTGACGATTGGAGTGAGCGGTAACCCAGTTGTATGACCTTGATAAAACTACAAAAAGATCGAGGGGATCATTTCGCAGTGGTTTGTTAGACATACGGACCCTCCTTTATATCGAAATTTAGATATCTCTAATTTAAGATAATCCTACATGATCATATTCCTATTTGTCAAATTGAGATAAAAAATAAAATGAAAAACACGCCTGTACAAACAAATGTCCCTATGATAAACTTTTGTTTGTAAACGAGCTGTGAAAGCGAAACAGAAGAAAGGAGGATGACCGTGGAAAAAGACATGCAGATCCTTCATCATATCCGGCAAAATCCTTTTATCACGCAACAGGAGCTGGCTGATCTGATTGGCATCTCACGTTCAGCGGTAGCTGGCTACATCGCACAGTTGACCAAACGCGGAGAAATCAAAGGACGGGCTTATGTACTTCGTGATGAAGGAATGATTGCTTGTATCGGTGGAGCAAACCTGGACCGCAAAGCACGCGGCAAGCAACAGGTGCGTCTACAATCATCCAATCCCGTAACGATTATGGAATCGTGTGGAGGGGTGGCACGGAATATCGCGGAGAACCTCGGTCGTCTTGGCTGCAATACGTCACTCATTACCAGCATTGGTGAGGACAAAGAAGGCGAATGGCTCTTGCAGGAGACGAAAAAGCACGGGGTGCACATCAGCCAAGTGTGGCGACTGCCTACACAGCGGACGGGAACGTATACGGCGCTTCTCGATATTGATGGCGAGATGGTTGTTTCCTTGGCGAACATGGATATTTACGATGCTCTCACACCGGAGATGTTCGCGGAAAAATGGTCGCACATTGCAGCTGCCCACGTGATTTTCATCGATACAAACATTCCGGCGGACTGCTTGGCCTACATCATCGAACGATGCCGGGAGGAAAACATCCTGCTCTTCGTTGACCCGGTCTCTTCCATTAAAGCAAAGAAGCTCCCACAGCAATTGGACGGAGTAGAAGCGATTTTGCCGAATCGCGAAGAAGCAGAGCTGATGGCTGGCATGAAGATCACGACGATCGAAGAATGCGCCGAGGCTTGCCGCAAGATCAGGGAACGAGGCGTCAAGCACGTCATCGTGACCTTGGGCGAAGAAGGCATTTACTATCAATCCGAGGACGTTGAGGAGCATATGTCTCCATATCCAACGGAAGTGGTAGATGTAACAGGTGCGGGAGATGCGTTCGCATCGGGAATCTTGTATGGCATTGTAAACGGAGAGTCTTTCCAGAGAGCGTGCCGCCTTGGATTGGCAGCATCCGCTCTGACATTGCAAACAGAGCAGTCCGTATCTCCTCTATTAAAAGCAGAACAATTGGAACTGGCCGTAGAACAATTCGAAAAGGAGCGATAAGAGATGAAACAATATTTGACCTTTACTGAGGAAGTACGCCACGCACTGGAGAACAACCTGCCGGTAGTTGCTCTGGAGACAACGATTATTTCGCACGGTATGCCATATCCGCAAAACATTGAAATGGCAAAAGAAGTAGAGCAAATCATTCGCGACAACGGTGCTGTACCAGCTACGATCGGGATCATGGATGGCAAAATCAAAATCGGTTTGACTGACAGCGAGCTGGAAGAGTTTGCGACGAACAAAAATGTAGCAAAAGTAAGCCGTCGCGACTTCGCGTACATTTTGGCTAGCGGTAAAATCGGTGCGACTACAGTAGCCGCTACCATGATCGCAGCTGAGATGGCTGGCATCCACATGTTTGCAACTGGCGGTATCGGCGGGGTACACCGTGAAGGCGAAATCACTTGGGACGTATCTGCTGACCTGACTGAGCTGGCGCAAACAGATGTAGCTGTAGTATGCGCAGGTGCGAAATCGATCCTCGATATCGGCCGCACACTCGAATATTTGGAAACACAAGGTGTACCAGTTGTGGGCTACCGCACAGATGAATTCCCATCCTTCTTCGCTCGCGAAAGCGGATTTGGCGTAGACATGCGCATCGATACACCGGAAGAAGTCGGTAAGATGATGAACACCAAATGGGATCTGGGACTAAAAGGCGGTATGATTATCGCGAACCCAGTACCAGAATCTGATGCACTGAATCACCAGGAAATCGAGGCTGTGATCCAGAAAGCACTCGCAGAAGCAAAAGAAAACAACATTGCAGGTAAACAGGTAACGCCATTCATGCTCGATAAAGTGAAAAAGCTGACAGAAGGCAAGAGCTTGGCAACGAACATCGCGCTGGTGAAACACAATGCTGAAGTAGCTGCGAAAATCGCGGCAGCTTATCAGAAAGAAGCGAATCAAGGTAAATAAGAGAGATTGAACAACAAAACAGTCAAAGAAAAACGAGCCTCTAGAATCGCTTCTAGGGCTCGTTTCGTTTATTTTACTCACTCCCACCAATGTTGCATTCCACGGATTCCAACGTCCCACAGCTTAGCGTTTCCGGAAACGATAATGGTAATTTCGTTTACCTCGTTAAAAGGCAACTCCCTCAAAGCCTCTGCCCCTTGATAGGATTGTTCGTTTAACTGAGATATTTCTTGTCCATCTACGATGATTTTGGCTTCACCCTTAGAGTCTCCATTGTCGGGAATGCCGAAATAGAAATAAAGCCAGACATTTTTTTGGTTCCCCAGAATATAGTTGTATGTTTTGGTTGATTCCCCTTCACTGCTATACACGTTCATTTTCGGCTCTATTCGCTCACCTGCTACGGTGAAACTTGGGAGGTTCTCAGTCATAGGTGTAGTTCCTGTCACTTCTTTCATAACAGTTAATGATTGAATAGGGCCTTCTCTTTTTTTGATGATTTCAGAGACCACCATAACTCCAATTATAAGGACAACAATAGATAGAGCAGAAGCCATGAGCTTTTTATAAGAAATTTTTGAAGAAAATCCAACTCTATAGGCAACATAACCAATCGCTGCCCCTATTGTATTGGATATCACATCATTAATATCAAAGCTACCAAGATAGGTTAAAGCCTGAACTGTTTCTAGAACGAGAATCGCTAAGACAAACAAGGATATGAACTTCCCAAATCTTACACGATACAACAGGGGAAATAATATTCCAAAAGGGATAAAAGCAGCAACGTTTCCGAAATCAACAATCCATGAATAATTTAGTTCTGGAAATTTAAGTGGTACTCCTTCTGGAGCAAGGATAAAGGTGTATCCATCTACACTAGTTGCACCGTCGAGCCTGTTAAACGCAAAGAACATAAAAAATAAAATGAAAATCGTATAGCATATGGTACCAGCTAAAATGACTTTCCGTGATTTCGTTTCCATAATTTCAATCTCCTTAAAGCTATTTGTATCTGAATGATTTTACTCTGAATGAATACGTAAGTAATTAGCTGTTAGTCACATCCTTCATTAACGGTGTGAAGCTCGGGGATGACATTGCTGTTAAGAAGTACTGCCATATGTTTGGAAGGAGACCGCCCGAACGAAGTGAGGAAAAAGGCGACTGGAAAACATGTGGCAGGGCTTCGTTCGGCACCAAGGATAGAGGACCACTCATCATTTTTCCCTGTGTTTTCAGCACTTGAAGCCCATTTAGAAAAAAATTGAAAAAAGTACTTGATATACCCTCAGGGGGTATTGTATAGTAAAGGTGTGATCAGGAAACAACGTAAGGGAAACGATACGATAAAATATACCCCTCGAGGGTATTTGGAGGGATTATAATGAGTGCCAAAACAGCAGAGGCAACAGTCGCAATCTCAGGGATGACTTGCGCAGCTTGTGCACTGCGCATCGAAAAGGGCTTGGGAAAAATGGAGGGAGTGGAGACTGCCAACGTCAATCTGGCTTTGGAAAAATCCACAGTCGTGTTCGATCCAACAAAAACGAACATCGACGACATCCGCTCCAAAATTGAATCGCTCGGCTATGGCGTCGTCACTGACAAGGTGGAGCTAAACATCTCGGGAATGACATGTGCGGCTTGCTCCACACGGATCGAAAAAGGCTTGAACAAAACAGCTGGGGTTCTGAAAGCAAACGTGAACCTGGCGATGGAAACAGCCACTGTCGAGTACGATTCATCACAGGTAAGTGTGACGGACATCATTCAAAAGGTAGAGAAGCTAGGGTATCAGGCGACTCGCAAGGAAGATGGAGAAGAAGAAGAAAAAGTAGATCGTCGCCAGGAAGAAATCAAACGTCAGACCCGCAAGTTCTGGATTTCCGCGATTCTGTCGCTCCCGCTGCTCTGGTCGATGGTGAGCCACTTTTCCTTCACTTCGTTTATCTGGCTGCCTGAAATCTTGATGAATCCGTGGGTACAGCTCGCATTGGCAACACCGGTACAATTCATCATCGGAGCACAGTTTTACGTGGGAGCTTTTAAAGCCCTTCGCAACAAGAGTGCCAACATGGATGTGCTGGTTGCTCTCGGTACCTCAGCTGCTTATTTCTACAGTTTATGGGTCGCGATTAATTCCATCGGTGCTCATGGCGGCCACATGCTGGAGCTGTATTTTGAGACCAGTGCGGTACTGATCACATTGATCGTCTTGGGTAAACTGTTTGAGATGAAAGCAAAGGGACGCTCTTCGGAAGCGATCCGCAAGCTGATGGGCTTGCAAGCAAAAACAGCAGTAGTCGTACGGGATGGCGTCGAAATGACCATTCCTGTAGAAGAAGTGAGACTGGGCGACGTCGTTCACGTGAAGCCGGGCGACAAAGTACCTGTCGATGGCATCGTCATGGAAGGACAGTCCGCAGTCGATGAATCTATGCTGACTGGAGAAAGTATTCCGGTGGATAAAGCCGCAGGCGATACCGTTATCGGCGCCACCTTGAACAAAAACGGCTTCTTGAAGGTTCAAGCAACCAAAGTCGGAAAAGAAACGGCTCTGGCACAAATCATTAAAGTAGTGGAAGAAGCACAAGGAACAAAAGCACCGATTCAGCGCGTAGCTGACAGCATCTCCGGGATTTTTGTCCCAATCGTAGTAGGGATTGCTATTCTTACCTTCTTGATCTGGTACTTCTTCGTTATACCTGGCAACTTCGGTGAGGCTTTGGAGAAAGCAATTGCTGTACTCGTAATCGCTTGCCCGTGCGCCCTCGGTTTGGCTACACCGACCTCGATCATGGCGGGCTCTGGACGCGCAGCTGAGCTGGGTATCCTGTTCAAAGGCGGGGAGCATCTGGAGACGGCTCACCACCTGGATACGATCGTCCTCGATAAAACAGGGACCGTAACCAAAGGCGAGCCAGAACTGACAGACGTCATCGCCATTGATATCGAAGAGCAAGAGCTACTCTCTTTGGTAGGTGCCGCTGAGAAAAACTCCGAGCACCCATTGGCTCAAGCCATCGTTCGTGGTATTGCAGATAAAGGAATCACCCTGTCCGATACAGGTTCATTTGAAGCCATTCCTGGTTTCGGTATCCGGGCAACCGTTGCTGGCAAAGAAGTACTCGTCGGTACCCGCCGCTTACTGGAAAAACATCAAATTTCGTACCAATCAGTGTCTGATACCATGCTGGCACTGGAGCGCTCCGGTAAAACGGCGATGCTCGCAGTCGTCGAAGGCAAGCTCGCTGGCTTGATTGCCGTAGCGGATACGATCAAACCAACCTCCAAGCAAGCTGTTCAGCGCATGAAAGCGATGGGATTGACTGTAATCATGATGACCGGTGACAACCGTCAAACTGCTGAGGCCATTGCCCGTGAAGCAGGAATCGATCACGTCATCGCAGAAGTCCTGCCTGAAGGCAAAGCCGCAGAAGTGAAAAAACTGCAAGCACAAGGCAAAAAAGTCGCGATGGTCGGCGATGGTATCAACGATGCACCAGCACTCGCTACCGCTGACGTCGGCATGGCAATCGGTACAGGTACAGATGTCGCTATGGAAGCAGCAGATATTACGCTGATGCGTGGCGAACTGACCAGTGTCGCAGACGCCATCGAGATGAGCAAACGCACCATCCGCAACATCAAGCAAAACCTGTTCTGGGCATTGGCCTACAACACTTTGGGCATCCCGATTGCTGCAATCGGCTTCCTCGCTCCATGGCTTGCCGGTGCCGCAATGGCCTTCAGCTCCGTATCCGTTGTACTCAATGCTCTGAGATTGCAAAGAGTGAAGCTATAACAACAGTAACAAGCGGCTTTGTCCGCCTTACTCATACACGATAAAAATTAAGGAGAGATTGATCATGACAAATATCACATTGAACGTAGAAGGTATGTCTTGCAACAAATGCGTAGCGCGCATCGAGAATACATTGAAAGAACTGGGTGCAGAAGGCAAAGTAAACCTGGCTGACAAAAAAGTTGAGGTTTCCTACAACGAGAGCAACTTGACTCTCGACGCAGTAAAAGAAGCAATCGAAGACCAAGGCTACGACGTCGTTTAATCATCCAGCCATTACAAATGAAAGCTCCTGCCTGATTCAATGAGGCGGGAGCTTTTTGCTTTCGTGGTAGGGAGTGGCTGTAGGGGAGGGGAAGAAGCCCATTTCCAGTCTACGCTTCGGCCTACGCCCCGCAAGGGGTTAGACTGTCCGCTGCGAAATGAATGTCGGGAGCGCTTCAAAAGTAGAGTTTCGAAGATGTATTCGCAGAGGTTGAAGCTGAAAACCCCCGCCAGTCATTTCTCCGCTAGGTAGGGCTCCAGAGGCGCTAGGACTGGAAATGTTCTTCTTCCCAAGTCGCTTTTTTCATCTTGAAAGTAGCATTCAAAAGGTCTTTAAAAAAGCATGTAGGAACCCAACAGCTCGTAGAGGAAACAGGAGAAATAAGCGAAGATCTTTGGACACACCTACCGAGGCGCAGTGAAAAAAAGAGAAACTGCCTTTAGCGTCCACCTCTGAGACGCATCCTGAACAGTCAACTTTGGACGCGGTTTCGCTTTTTTTCACGGAGCCGGGCACCCCATGCTCCCGCGCAGGGGTTCCAAGAATCTGAGCGTTTTCTCCTGTTTCCTCCCCACCACAACAGCGAGTATAGCGCACTAATCTTTCAATCGAATAAGCAACCAACAGCTAATTCAATCCGACTCATAAAGAAAGCCGTAATCCGGTTAAAACCTTGCTAAACGAACGTTCACAATAACTGGAAGCAAGCGTATAATTCAAATCACAATCACGATTCAATAAGAAACAACACATACGGCCTAGTTCCGAGATTCTCGGAAGCGGGGGAACCAATCTTTTGGGGTTAATCCTGAGTGATCAGGAGGGATGAGGAAATGTCTTCTCTGCCATCCTACCCGTCAGCTAACCTCGTCGGCCAAAGCAGGGAAGGTCATGGATGGATAAAGTCTAGGCATATAATGCGCAACAAGGGGATTCCTTGCGGGCGTGTGATAGGCCGATGCAGGCTTTTTCTTTGGGACCTTTGTTCTGGAGAAAAAGGATGGATCGGCCTATTTTTTTATGACAATACCGACGAGCAGCTTACGCCGATACAGTCGTGAAGGAAATGGTGTGGATCGCTGGGAGGCAGTTGGTACGACATAAACCGCTGACAATCGAAATCAGGAAGACAGAGTACAGGGAGTCCTGAAAATGGACGCCAGGTATTACGTAAGCCTGCGGATTTTCAACACGAGTAAAAATCAAGCGTGCCTTGGTTTTGCTGGAGTGTGGAAACTTCGCGGGCTTTTTACATTTACGAAAAAACAAAGGATGAGGGATACCATGCCCAAAATGAAAGTCCATCAACTGACAAAAGTGTTCGGCAAGCAGCCCGAGCTGGCCTTGAAGCTGCTGGAGGAAGGACGTACAAAAGAACAAATTTACAAGCAAACGGGCCAGTCTATCGGGGTAAATCAGGTCAGCTTTGAAGTCGAGGAAGGTGAAATCTTCGTCATCATGGGCCTGTCAGGCAGCGGCAAATCCACCTTAATCCGACTGTGTAATCGACTAATTGACCCAACGAGCGGAAGCATCGAGATCGATGGGGAAGAGATCGTGGACATGAAGGCAACGGCTTTACGCGAGGTGCGAAGGAAGAAGCTCGGGATGGTTTTCCAAAACTTTGCCCTGTTTCCGCAGCGGACGGTACGAGAAAACGTCGAGTTTGGATTGGAGATTCAACAAATACCACCAGGGCTCCGGCAAGAAAAATCACGGGAAGCGCTCAAGCTCGTTGGATTAACCGAGTGGGAAAATGCGTACCCGGATCAATTGAGCGGAGGGATGCGCCAGCGGGTCGGATTGGCGCGGGCGTTGGCTAATCATCCAGATATTCTCTTGATGGACGAAGCATTCAGTGCACTGGACCCGCTCATTCGAAAAGACATGCAGGATGAACTGCTGGAGCTTCAGATGACGATGAAAAAGACGATCCTGTTCATTACACATGACTTGCACGAGGCGTTGCGACTGGGCGATCGGATTGCCTTTATGAAAGACGGGCAGATCATTCAGATCGGCCGCCCGGAAGAAATCATGGCAGACCCAGCGGATGAATTCGTGCGGAAGTTCGTGGAGGATGCCGACCTGTCCAGGGTCCTCGTTGCTGAAAATGTGATGAAACGGGCAGAAGCAATCACGCCTGACAAAGGGGCTCGAGTGGCACTGCAACTTATGATGGATAACGGCGTGTCCAGCTTGTACGTCGTGGACAAAAAGCGCACACTGCTCGGCTTGATTACGGCGTATGACGTATCACTCGCGATCAGTACGGGGGATTCGCTGGAGACGATCATGAAAACTGACCTCCCTACCGTTTCACCTGACGCACGTCTGCACAGTTTGTTTCCGATGATGGCAGATCTGCATGTCCCGATTGCTGTAGTGGGCGAGCAGCAGCGTTTGTTGGGTGTCATCGTAAAAGGAGCGGTGTTAGGCGGGCTGGTAGGCAAAGTCAATGTCCAAGAGCACCAGAGAGCAGAGGTGATGAGTGATGGACGTCGTGCCTAAGCTGCCGATTGGTGAATGGATGGAAGGGTTCGTGGAGGTGCTGGGCCAGTACAAAGGGGTATTGTTTGATCCAGTGTCTATCGTCATTTCCACGATGGTGACTTACTGTTCCACGGTTTTGGCAGAGATACCTTCGCTGATTCTCATCTTGCTGCTAGGGGCCGCTGCGTGGGTTTTTGCAGGGAGAGCGTCCATGGTCTTTACGGTTATCGGACTTTCTCTCATCCACAACTTGGGGTACTGGGATGAAACGATGGAGACATTGGGACTCGTCCTCAGTGCCACCATGATTTCGATCGCTATCGGGATTCCGGTGGGCATTCTTTGCGCGAGACACGATACGTTTCGCAATCTGGTCACGCCAGTACTGGATTTGATGCAGACGATGCCAGCGTTCGTTTATTTGATTCCCGCGATCTTTTTCTTCGGCTTGGGCGAGGTGCCGGGAGTCATTGCCTCCGTTATTTTTGCTTTGCCGCCAATCGTGCGTCTCACGAACTTAGGCATACGTCAGGTCCCAGCGGAAATGGAGGAAGCGGCGGACGCCTTTGGAGCAACTGGCTGGCAAAAGCTCGTGAAAGTACAACTGCCGTATGCGAAATCCACGATCTTGGCGGGAGTTAATCAGTGCATCATGCTCGCTCTGTCGATGGTGGTCATAGCGGCTATGATCGGGGCGAAAGGCTTGGGTGCAGACGTATATCGTGCCGTTTCGCAAGTGGATATAGGAAGAGGATTCGAGGCGGGGCTGTCCATCGTGATAATCGCTATCGTCTTGGATCGGCTTACTCAACATGCAGGAAAAAAGGAGAGAAATACATGATGAACAAAACGGTTCCAGCTTTACTGGCAGTGATGATGGGAGCGACAGCTTGGCTTGCAGGCTGCTCCAGTCAAAACACAAACACACAAATACCGACAGCAACGGTGATCGGTCCTATTCCTTCCGAGACGTCGGACAACGCGCTAGGAGAAAAGCTCGACTACAAAATCATCGGAATCGACGCAGGAGCAGGATCGATGGTGAAGACAGAGGAAGTCATGAACCTGTATGGCTTGGATAAATGGCAGCTTGTCGAAGGCTCGGATGCAGCGATGACAGCAGCTTTGATCAAGGCTTACGAAGCGAAGGAACCGATTATCATTACAGGCTGGACGCCGCATTGGATGTTTAAAAAGATGGATTTGAAATACTTGGAAGACCCGAAGAACGGATTTGGTGGAGCGGAACAAATCCATACCATCGTGCGCAAAGGGCTGAAAGAGGATCAGCCTGCTGCCTATCAATTTCTGGATAAGTTCTGGTGGGAGCCAGCCGATATGGAGTCAGTCATGGTCCAAATGATTGACGGAAAAGATCCGGAAGTGGCCGCTGCGGAATGGGTAAAAAACAACGAAGCCAAAGTAGCGAAATGGGTGGAGGGCATCCAGCCTGTCCCAAAAGAGAAGCTGACTCTCGCTTATGTAGCATGGGATTCCGAGATTGCCAGCACGCACGTCGTAGAGCATGTGCTGGAGCAGAAGCTGGGGTATGAAGTCGAATTGAGTCAGGTGCAGACTGGACCGATGTGGGCAGGAGTGGCCATTGGGGATGTAGATGGGATGGTTGCGGCTTGGCTGCCGTCTACAGATACGAGCTATTTGAAAAAATTTGGTGGGCAAATCGAGGATTTGGGTCCGAATCTCGACGGAACCAAAATCGGACTCGTGGTTCCTTCGTACATGAACATCTCGTCCATTGAGGATCTCCAATAAGGAAGGGAGGCGCTACTATGAAGCATTATCTCGTAATCGGTAAGGGGGAAGCATTCACTTCTTTTGTCCAGACACTATGCTGCGACAGTTTGCCAGCTTTTTGGGGAAGGAATCCCGGTGCCTTTTCATTGACAGCGGGGCCTGGAGACAAGACGATTCAGCGGTTTTTGCCCATCTCATTTGACGAGTGCTACCGCGATCAGGAATCCTTGCTGCTCTACCATTCCGTCTACATCTTTCCCGACGAGTGGGCGGAGGGACGTGACTTGCTGACACTGTTCAAGCAGCTGGGCACCTGCCGGATTTTTGTGATGACGCAGGAGCATCGGAACGCGATGTTATACAAGGCGCTTGGGGCGAATCACGTCATCGTGAGTCAGCCCGGGTATAAAGGCTACGGCTGGTTGGCTGAACAGATGAGTGGGTAAGAGAGGAATAGAAATGGCTCCGCCTGCAAATGAGGCGGAGCCTTGTTTTCGTGAAATTAGCCCAACATTTTTTCGAAGTCCTTGTCCAATACATAAACTTCGATCCGTTCACCCATTTTCGTGCTGATGTCGCTATGACTCGATAGTACCTTGCAGCTTGTCAGCTTTTCTACGATTTCTTCTGATTCTTCGCTGTACATTTCACGGAGAACCTCGCGCATTTCTTTGACGATGCGGCGACCTTTATCGTGACTGGACAGATGCTTTTCTTCGACGGTGAGAACACCTTTGAATCTGACGATGACCATATCACCGACGATGTAGGTCTTCGCTTCCTGTGGACCTCGTCCAATCAGATCGCGCTGAAATTTTATGAATGCTTCGCTGATTTCGGCTTCCAGCTTTTTTTTGTTAGAGATGGCCAAACGCCATACCTCCCATAATTTATCATTGTGCCTAATATTACTCAGCAGTCTTGGGGCTGTCAAACAAATAGGCTGATAATGTGAAAACGCGAGAGAATTGATGAAATATCATGATCGGATGAGGCCTGATAGGTTTAAATCGCTTACACGGATAAAGAATGCAGAAATCGTGTGAAAAAGACTGAAATAGGACATTAACATCCGATTATGCCAGACGTATAATGAGACTCGTAACCAACAATTGCAAATATGGCCAAATCCCGAGGCACTCGGGAACGGAGGACCCAATCAGTAGGGGTTAATCCCACGAATGAATCGTGGGAGGGATGAGAAACTCTTTCGCCATCCTACCCGTCAGCTAACTTCGTCGGCTAAAGCGAGGGAGGTCTAAAGACCGCCTGTTTGAGGAGGCCTTTTTGTTATCCTTATGGGAACAAAGGTTGACTCGAAACGTAATGCAGGTCTTTTCGTTTTGCTCAAAAACGGTCAATGACCGTTGTTACTTACAAGTAAATAGCTGTTTTTTTGAAAAAGGAAACGGGAGACAAAACGCAAAGAAGGCAACTTCAAGTCGGCTGGGCGTTAGGTAGACCAATGAGTACTTTTTCTCCGATACAAAGGATCGTTTTTATTTGCCGCGAAAAGGCGGGCGACTTGTTTCGTCTGTTTATCTTTCGCTCGGTCAAATGTGGCGATCTTTCGGGGAAATCGTAAGCATTGGTCTATTTTTTATCCCAAATGGCAGGTTTTCTTCAAAAAAGAAAGCTTGTACAGGGGATAGCGAGAGAGACGGGTCGGCCAGACTTCACGGAATAGTTAGTACGACAAAAAAGGAGGGACATTGCATGGACGTGGTTTCCATACTGCTCTTGGCGCTTTCATTCGGTGTATTTTTTGCACTCATCAAGTTTTGTGACGCCGTGGTAAGAGAACAGGGAGGGAAAGAGAAATGATCTGGTTGCTGCTGATTGTGGCAGGGCTTGCGTTGTACTTGTGCCACGCATTGATTTACCCGGAAAAATACTAGAGGTTACCCGAATCATTGGTTTATTTGGAACCATTTTTTAAAGGGAGTAGGAGGAACTGTCGTGGACTTTATACAAATAGCGTTGGTTTTGGTGGTGCTTTTCGTGCTCGCCATACCAATGGGAAAATATTTGGCACGCTCCTTTTCGCTGGAGACAACCCGATTAGACCGTGTTTTTGGCGGGGTGGAAAAAGCGATATACAAGCTGTCTGGCATTCGCGTAGCAGATATGACCTGGAAGCAGTACGCAATGGCTGTTCTGGTCAGCAACATTTCAATGGTAGCTATTGCGTATCTCTTGCTTCGTTTGCAAGGGATGCTGCCCGGAAACCCAAGTGGTATTGCGGCGATGGAGCCGTTGCTTTCCTTTAACACGGCTGTCAGCTTTTTGACGAATACGAATCTTCAGCATTACAGCGGGGAGAGCGGATTGTCGTATCTGTCACAGATGCTGGTCATTATTTACCTGATGTTTACGACGCCAGCGACAGGGATCGCGGTCGTGATGGCCTTCATGCGAGGGTTGACCGGACAGCGCAGCATCGGTAACTACTACGTAGACTTGGTGCGTGCTCACACACGGGTGTTGATTCCACTGGCGATTGTCGTGACACTGCTCTTGGTATCCCAAGGCGTGCCGCAGACAATGGAGCCGACTGCTACAGCGACAACCATTAGCGGAACGGAGCAGCAAATCGCTCGCGGTCCAGTGGCTTCACTCGTTTCGATTAAGCATTTGGGGACAAACGGAGGCGGATTCTTTGGCGTAAACTCTTCGCACCCATTTGAAAACCCGACACCACTTACGAACGTGATCGAAATTTTGTCGATGTTCTTGATCCCGGCGGCGCTGCCATTCGCATTCGGCTTCATGGCGAAGAGCCGCAAGCAAGGCTGGGTTATTTTTGGAGCGATGTTCGTGATGTTCCTGGCGTTCCTCATTACGGCGTATGCCAATGAAGTAAGCGGCAACCCGGCGCTGGAGCGGGCTGGCCTGTCACAACAAATGGGCAGCATGGAAGGAAAAGAAGTCCGTTTTGGTATCGCACAAAGCGCCTTGTTCACTGCCGTGACAACAGCGGCAACGACGGGAACTGTGAACAACATGCACGATACATTGACGCCACTTGGCGGCTTGGTTCCGCTCGGTGAAATGATGCTTAACTGCGTATTCGGCGGAGATGGTGTCGGAACGATTAACATTTTGATGTATGCGATTTTGGCTGTATTCTTGGCGGGCTTGATGGTAGGGCGTACACCTGAATTCCTCGGCCGCAAGATCGAAGGAAAAGAGATGAAGCTGATCGCCATCGCGATTCTCGTTCATCCCCTGATTATCTTGGCACCAACCGCTATTGCATTGGCGACAGAAATGGGTTCATCTGCAGTGTCGAACCCAGGTTTCCACGGTATTTCACAAGTGCTGTACGAGTACACTTCTTCGGCAGCCAACAACGGTTCTGGTTTTGAAGGATTGGGCGACAACACGCCATTCTGGAACATTTCTACCGGACTCGTCATGCTGTTCGGTCGATACGTTTCGATCATTACGATGCTGGCGGTAGCAGGCTCCTTGCTCGCAAAAACGCCGGTTCCGGAAACGATGGGTACACTGCGCACAGACAATAGTGTATTCACGGTGATTTTGATTGCGACTGTGGTGATCGTAGGCGCACTGACATTCCTCCCTGTGCTTGCGCTCGGCCCAATCGCCGAGTGGCTAACGATCCGATGATAAGAGGAAGTTCAAAAGCTGACTTTTTGAACTTCGATTTGAAAATGAATACTAGAGGCAAAGGAGTAATTTTCCATGAGTAGAACGCGCACGGTTGCGCTTCCTAAAGATTTGTATCAACGGGCCTTTGTCGAGTCTTTCAAAAAACTGGACCCGCGTGTGATGATGAAAAATCCAGTCATGTTCGTGGTAGAGATCGGGTTCTTCATTACGCTTCTCCTGACGTTTGTACCCCATTTGTTTGGGGGAGCTTCGGACCCGTTTTACAACGGTGTCGTCAGCTTTATCCTGTTCGTGACGATTTTGTTCGCCAACTTCGCAGAAGCCTTGGCAGAAGGTCGCGGCAAAGCACAGGCAGAGAGCTTGAAAAAAACGAAGCAGGACACGCAAGCACAAAAAGTGGGGAAAGATGGTCGCATTCAGGTTGTCAGTTCCACAGAATTGCGAAAAGGCGATCTGGTCATAGTGGAAGCGGGCGAGCTGATTCCATCTGACGGGGAAATCGTCGAGGGTGTCGCCTCTGTGGACGAATCAGCGATTACGGGTGAATCTGCTCCGGTCATTAAAGAAGCAGGTGGCGATTTCAGCTCTGTCACAGGAGGTACGCGTGTAGTCAGTGACCGCATCCGAGTCCGTGTGACGACTGATCCCGGCGAATCGTTTTTGGATCGCATGATTTCGTTGGTAGAGGGTGCGAAAAGACAGAAGACCCCGAATGAAATCGCGTTGAATACGCTGTTGGTCAGCTTGACGTTGATTTTCCTGATCGTCTGCACGACCTTGCAGCCTATTGCCAACTATGTAAATGCAGCCATTCCGGTTGCGACACTGATTGCTTTGCTCGTCTGCTTGATTCCGACCACGATTGGCGGACTCTTGTCAGCGATTGGGATTGCGGGTATGGACCGGGTCACACAGTTTAACGTCATCGCCATGTCTGGTAAAGCCGTTGAGGCATCTGGTGACATCAACACCATTATTTTGGATAAAACGGGAACGATCACGCATGGTAACCGGATGGCTGCCGAGTTTGTCACCGTAGGCAACAGCAAAAGCACCGAATTAAACCGAGTAGCTGCACAAAGCTCGGTCCATGACGAAACACCGGAAGGACGCTCTGTTGTAGAGCTGGCGAAAAAACAAGGTCTGGCACCTGCTGAACTGGAATTGCCCGGTTCCGAAGGCGTGGAGTTCCGCGCTGAAACAAGAATGAGCGGGACGAATCTGGCAAGCGGCGTCCTCATCCGCAAAGGGGCCGTCGACGCCATCAAAAAATACGTGGCAGAGCAAGGGGGCAACATCCCTGCTGATTTGGATGAAAAAGCAAACCGGATTGCAACGGCTGGCGGCACGCCATTGGCTGTAGTAGAAGGTAATACGATTCTCGGTTTGATTTACTTAAAAGATACCGTAAAGCCAGGGATGCGCGAACGCTTTGAAGAGCTGCGCCGCATGGGAATTCGTACGGTCATGTGCACGGGGGATAACCCGCTGACAGCAGCGACGATTGCCCGCGAAGCAGGTGTGGACGATTTCGTAGCCGAAGCCAAGCCGGAAGATAAGATTGCGCTGATCCGCAAAGAACAAGCGGCAGGCAAGCTGGTCGCCATGACAGGTGACGGTACGAATGACGCGCCAGCTCTCGCACAAGCCGATGTTGGTTTGGCGATGAATACGGGTACAGTAGCGGCGAAGGAAGCAGCGAACATGGTCGATCTGGATTCTGACCCGACCAAAATCATCGAGGTCGTGGCGATTGGCAAGCAGCTTTTGATGACACGCGGTGCATTGACGACGTTCAGTATCGCCAATGACGTAGCGAAATACTTCGCGATCATTCCTGCGATGTTCATGCTGGCGATCCCACAAATGAGTGCCCTCAACATTATGGGCCTGGCTACACCGCAAAGTGCGATTTTGTCCGCGTTGATCTTCAATGCGATCATCATCCCGATCCTGATTCCGCTGGCGATGAAAGGTGTGAAATATACGCCGATGAGCGCGACAAAGCTGCTTAGCCGCAACCTGGTGATTTATGGCTTGGGAGGAATTATTGTTCCGTTCGTGGGTATCAAGCTGATTGATTTGATTTTGGTCGGATTGAATCTAGTTTAACTTATATTGAAAAAAGAAAGCTCAGGTGAACCGATATGATATTGAAAAATTTGCGTCTCAGCCTCGTTTTGCTGCTGATTTGCGGTATTGCCTACCCGCTGGCGATGACAGGGGTTGCACAGGTGGTCATGCCTGCACAAGCAAGTGGTAGTCTTATCACCGATGCGAGTGGCAAGGTGGTCGGCTCCGAGCTGATTGGGCAGACTTTCACCGATCCGAAGTACTTCTGGGGACGCATTTCTTCTATTGATAATAATGCGTCAGGCTCTGGCTCGAATAACTACGCGCCATCCAACCCGGCCCTGATCGAACGTACGCAAAAGGATATCGCCACATTTCTAGCAGCGAATCCTGGCGTGAAGCAGGAAGACATCCCGGCTGATTTGCTGACTAACTCCGCTTCCGGTCTGGACCCGCATATCTCTCCAAAGGCTGCCCAGATACAAGTAGAGCGTGTAGCCAAGGCGCGCAATCTCGAGCCGTTACAACTACAGGCTCTGATTGAAGCGAATACAGAGGGAAGAAGCTTGGGTGTATTCGGAGAGCCGCGTGTCAATGTAGTGAAGCTGAATTTGGCTTTGGACGAATTGAAGAAGTAAAGAATGAAGGAGGGCTGCGAGATGGTAGAGCAGTTTCGGCGAAAGTCCCCGGAGGAAATCTTGCAGTCCATCTCCAGAATGCACCGGGGCAGGCTGAAAATCATTCTGGGGGCAGTCAGTGGCTCAGGTAAAACCTATCACCTGCTAATGGAAGGGCAGACGCTTAAGAAAAAAGGGATTGATGTGGTCGTAGCTGGCTCAGGAGAGGCCACTCATCCCAAGCTGGCGCAAAAGCGGGAGGGCTTGGAACAAATCCAGCCAATCATCTGGTATTCCCTCGGGGAAGCGAGACATGATCTGGACGTTGCAGCCATTATCGAACGAGATCCGGAAGTCGTGCTCGTAGACGGTTTGGCTCATCGTAATCGTCCAGAGGCCCCCCGTCCAACCAGGCTCGACGATGTTCAGTTTTTGCTGAACCACAATATTAGTGTGATTGCGACGGTCAACATTTACGAATTGGCCGGGATGAAAGAGATGGCGGAGCGACTGACGAAGGCAGAAGTGCGGATTGACCAGTGTGTCCCTGAGGATACGCTTGCCATGGCTGACGAGGTGAAATTGCTCGACGTCACGCCAGAAGCTATTCTGAAACGGCTGCAAGAAGACGATCGCAACCCGACTCGAACGAAACACCCATTGTTCCGCAGAGACAATCTGCACATGCTACGAGAACTCGCTCTTCGGTTCGTAGCTACGGGCGTGAACGAGGATTTGGAGGATTATCGGGAGAAGCACGGCATGGTGGGGGCTTCAGGAGCCACAGAAAAGGTGCTGGTTTCTGCCCAGTATCATTGGAACGGCTCAATATTGGTTCGTCGCGGACAACAGGTTGCCAAGAGGCTCGGCGGAGAGCTTTTGGTCGTCTGTTTTCTCCCTTTATCTAAGAAGCTGACGAAGGAAGAAGCGACTTTTAAGAGATCCATCGGAAAGCTCGTGGACAAAGTCGGAGGTACCTTTGAAGAGCAGATGCTTGCACGTGAAACGGACGTGGCAAACGAGCTCGTCGCTTATGCGATGGAGAATAATGTGACCCGAATCGTCATGGGGCAGTCCAAGCGTACGCGCTGGGAAGAGATATGGTACGGCTCCATCGTCCATAAGATTCTTCGACAAACGAGAAATATCGATATCTTGATCGTGGCCGATCGTTCGGAGCGGGACGGTGAGCGCGTCATGCCGACCAAGCGAGAACAAGCGGTAACGGCCAATCCGTACCGACGTCTCTCCGATGAGGAGATGCAGCAGGAAATCGGTAAAATCAAGCGCGGGACGCTAAAAGTATATGTAGGAGCTGCACCTGGAGTCGGCAAGACGTACACGATGCTCCGAGAAGGCAACGAGCTCGCCGAAAATGGCATCGACGTGGTGATTGGGCTTTTGGAAACGCATGGACGAAAAGAAACCATTGAGCAAGTAGGGGGACTTCCTCTGATCCCGCGCAAGCGCATCCCGTATAAAAACGTGACGCTGGAAGAAATGGACACCGACGAAATTATCCGGCGAAATCCGGAGGTCGTACTGGTGGATGAGCTGGCACATACGAATGTACCAGGGAGTGCCTATGAGAAGCGATACCACGATGTCGAGAAGATTTTGGCTGCGGGTATTTCCGTTATATCTACGATGAATATACAGCACCTCGAGAGCTTAAACGACAGCGTCGAGCAAATCACGGGAATCCGTGTGCGAGAGACGGTGCCGGACCATATTCTACATCAGGCAGATGAAGTAGAGCTGATTGATATTTCACCCAAAGCACTGCGTCAGCGGATGCGGGAGGGCAATATTTACGCGATGGAAAAGGTAGAGCAGTCGCTGACCAACTTTTTCAAAACAGGGAATTTGATCGCGTTAAGAGAGCTGGCCTTGCGTGAAGTGGCGGACGACGTCGACGAACGCTTGGAGGCGTGGGAGCGTCGAACGCTGCGCGGGCCTTGGCGGCAGCAGGAAGTCATTTTTGTCTGTGTGAATTTACGAGAAGACAGTGAACGTTTGATACGCCGAGGGTTTCGAATTGCCTATCGGTTGAAGGCGTCCTGGCATGTAGCCTACGTGCAGGATCATCCGTCGCTGACAGAAGTGGAAGAGACACAGCTGGCGAAGCTGAAGGCACTAACAGAGCGGCTCGGAGGTCGTTTCGAACGATACGAAGCCCCTTCCAGACGCAAGGTTTTCACCAAGCTGGTTTGGCATATGAACGAAAAAGGAACGACGCAGGTCGTCATCGGGCAGTCGGCGCGAACCCGCTGGAAGGAAATTCTCGAGGGTTCGGTCATTCAGCGATTATTGCGGGAGGTTCGACACATGGATGTGCTGGTCGTGGCCGATCACGCACCCGATATGATGTGAGGGAGGTTAATGATGGGCACTGAAAAAGAAGGGCAATGGGACCAAAGCGTGGCAGACGCCTATAGCCGTTTGGAGTGCCTGATACTAGAGCCAACTACGGAGGCAGATTTGTTTTCCAGGCTGATACGGGTCTACCTGGAGGAAGAAGAGGTGCGCATACGGCAAAAGCTAAAGCGCAAATCCTCACAGCGAATCTCTCGCGTCATGCATGAGCGGGTGGGTGAGTTTTTGTCCGGGCAGTTGACCGGGCTTTCGTTTCAAGTGATCGACGGTCTCTTGTTTATAAAGAGGGAGGAACAGTTAGTCGCGGCACTCAAATGCATTCCTGATCTCGGCAGCTATGATACGCCTTCCTGGAATGCGACACTTGCCCGTTTTGCCAAGCAGTATCAAAAACGGTTCAAGCTGGCGCCAGAGAAGCTGTTGTTCGTTGTTTGCTCACTCGCCAAAAGCTTGGATGCAGCTCATGCCAAGGCGTTGACCGGAATTGACGTGTGGTGTGGCGCGGCGCTAACAACTCCAGCCTATCGAGATGCGTTGCAAGTGTACGTCAACAAATATGTGGAAGTCATGGACGCGCTTCCGCAGCCTGTGAACCAAGTGTATTTCTTAAGTGCAGATGTCCATCCGAATGCACTCGCTTGCCAATTGCTGCGAGGGGAGAAAGCATCTTTGCCAGATGGCTGGCTGCGACCGTCCGTCAGTGATCTCATCCATTTATTGCAAGCTAAGCCGTGATATACTTGTAAGGACATTCATACCATGAATTCCTTGGGAGGGACTTTTTATCGACGTGAAAGTGGCTGGAATTCCGCATTTCACAGGGGCGTACGTCTCTGGTACAGAGCTTGCTCCAGATGCTTTGCGAAATGCAGGATTGATTGAGCGATTGCAGCAGCATGGCTTGGGCGTGCAGGACGTAGGAAATCTGCATCTTCCCGATAATTTGCCTCGCCATAATATTCCGCCTGTTCGTAATTGGCCGGCTCCGCGTATGTTTTGGGATTTGCTGCAAAAGGACGCGCAAGAGTGGCTCGATACAGACGACTTTGTTTTGATGCTCGGCGGAGACTGCAGCTTGGTCGTTGCAACGGCACAGGCTCATCAGGATCGGTATCAGGAAAAAGCGTATCTGCTCGTGATTGATGGTCATCTCGATGCTGTAGTTCCATCGGCTTCTCGCTGTATTGGGGCAGCAGGGATGGGATTGTGGTTTTTGCTTCAAGATCGCGGACATTGGATCGAACCAAGCGGCTGGGATGCAGAGCGAATCCGCCTTGTCGGCTGCCAGCAGATGCCTGGAGAAACTTTCGGCGTTGACGTCATGACCTTGGCCCAGCTCATAGAGGGAAGCCTAGTGGAACGAGTTTCTCATATGCTCCAATCGATCCCGCCTGATGCCAAAATCCTCGTCCATTTCGACGTAGATATCATGCACAAAGACGCGATGCCAGCGGCCTATTCTCCAAGTGAGATTGGCTTGTCGCTGTCCGAAGCGGAGGCATTACTGGAAACTGTCTTACGAGATTCGCGCGTGACGAGTATGGAAGTGACGGAGTTCTCTGGGGCAAGAGATACGACTGGCGAGTATGCAAGGAGACTGGTAGAGTTGCTCGCTCGGGCACTATCTGCACGTGTTTAAAGCCCATCCCATCTATGAAATAAATTCGATAACGAGTGAGCTCGGCAGTCCTGATTTCGTTCAGGCTGTAGAGCTCTTTTTTTGGGGCTTTCTTAGTTTTAAGAGGCAGCAAAGCTGGTGAGAAGAAAAAGCACAGGACTCGCAGACCTTGACAACACCTACCCAGTCGGAACTTTAAAAAGAGGACCACGCTTGTCGAACACTTCTTCCCTGAGAAACGTCCGCCCGTAGGGTGGCTTTGGCTCGACGGTCCTCTTTTTAAAGTGGAGACGGACAGTCATTCCCCCACGCTGGCGTGTCAGAGTCGAAGAGAACTGTGCTTTTTCTTCTCCCCCACTATGCTGATTCAATCCACAAACCACAAGCTTTTAAGCACTCATTTTACAGGAAAATAAAATTTTTCAAAAATAAGGAGAAAGGTTTTTCCAGCCAATCCGTATTAGCTTATGAATCAACCAAAACGGAAGCTGCGCAGCATTCCCCGCTGGCTTGATCTGTGATAGATGGAGGAGTAGCAAAATGCCGGACGATCAGGAACTAATCGAGCAAATCCTGGCTGGCGATCATGAGCAGTACAGACAAATTGTCGACAGATACAAGGGCAAGATCGTTGGCTATTTGTACAGGATGATCGGCAACATGCCAGACGCACAGGATTTGGCTCAAGACGTGTTTATCAAAACCTTTTATCGTTTACATGACTATCGGCCTGAGTACAGGTTTTCTTCATGGCTGTATCGAATTGCGAGCAATCATTGTTTCGATGAAATGCGAAAACGCAAAAGGACAGAGCAGGTAGAAATCGATGAGGAGCAGCTGATTGACCCAGACACGCCAGAGACGACTTTGTTGAAAAAAGAACGGGACGCCGAGCTGGAACGCAGCATCATGCTGCTGGATGAGGAGTATCGGGAGGTATTCGTCCTGTTTTACCTACAGCGACTGTCGTATCGGGAAATCAGCGAGCGACTGTCTCTCTCGGAGAGCTCTGTTCAGATGCGATTATTCCGTGCCCGCAAAAAGATGAAGGACAGCCTAGAGAAAACGATGGGAGGGGGAGCTATTTATGAAATGCTTCATGTTTAATCAATTGAAGCTATACGTAAACGATGAGCTGGCCCCTGCCGAGAGCAAAGGATTGGAGCAACATGTGGAAAATTGCCCACAATGCCAGAAGCACCTGCAAGAGTGGGTAGAAGGCATGCAGGAAGAGGATTTTCCCACCATTCCGGAGGCTCCTGTACCCGATTCGTTTACAGATGAGGTCATGGATAAGCTGTCTGATGCAGTTCCTCCACGTTCTACGCGAAAGCACTCCTCCCGAACCAGAAGACAAAGGGGTTGGGATATTGTGAAGAAGACAGGATTGGTAGTAGCAGGAATTACGGCGTTGGTGGTGACAGGAACGGTTGTATCGCCGACATTTGCGAATTATGTGAATAGCTTGTTCCAGATTGAAAAAAATGCGGATAGCGGTATGAAAAATGCTGTCAATAAAGGCCTTGTCCAAAAGCTGGAGCAAAAAGTAACCGATCAAGGGATTACTGTCGAGTTAAAAGAGCTGTTGGCTGATTCGATGAGGATCGCAGTCATCTATGATATGTACGACGAGAGCGGCAAGAAGATTGAAGATCATATTTTGAATGCGAAGCTGATTGATCAGAACGGAAAAGATTGGTTTGAGGATGATGGAGGAGATAATTCGGGAAGTCATGGAGAGTTTTTCATCACAGAGCGATTTTTGAACGAAATCTTCGAATCAACTGAGGCGACTCCTGACCAACTGACCTTGCATTTAGAACAGACAGAAATCGCAGATAAGACAGGACAATGGTCATTGGAAGTTCCGATCGATATGAAGAAAGCCAAGGAAGCGACGAAAACGGTTGCCTTCAAGGATACTGTTTTTCAATCGCCGCAAGGGCTCGGGATTGAGCTGAAAAATATCGAATTTTCCCCGAGTGCGACACGGGTCATGCTGGATACCACTTTCCCAAAATCAGCTTATTTGGAAGTTGAACGAACGTCGATCCTGTACGATCGGAAAAATCCGCAAGGCGCCATTATCACAGAAAAAGAGCGTGATCCTGCTTTTTCGGGAGAGAATATGATGTACGAAATCACCAATGAAAAAGGGGAAGTGGTAGCAGCTTGGGATATGAAATCATTGGATGATGAGCTTGATAACAAGGAGAATGTTCTTTTCACACCAAGAACAGAAGAAGAAGCGGAAGAAAGACCAGAAGGCGATGTCTTGAATTGGTGGCATACATTTGGCCCGATACAGGGAGAACAAAAATTAAAGCTTGAGCTAAAGAAAATTTATGAGAAAAAGCTGGCTTCGCCTAAATTTGATCTGGTTCCAACAGAACTAGACAAGAAAGCTGCGACTGTCAAGGATGAGACAGGCAGTACCTTTACATTCTCTTCTTTTGCATGGGAGCCAGGTAACGGCGAAGATCTAGGTGAGGTCGTAATGACCATAGAGGGTACATTAGGAAAAGGCATAGTCGAGAACCGCGATTGGTCTGTAAAAGATGAAAATGGGAAGACTTACGCTGCGTCAGTGAGCACGGAAAGCACCAGAGACAAGGACGGACGGGTACAGATCAAAGGTGAGATCACGATTCCGCGCTTGAAGCAAGTACCGAAAAAGCTCACGGTATCCTACGCTACCTATATGGTGGAGCATGACGTGAAGTGGGAAGTACCGATTGAAATCAAATAGTTCAAAGAAAAGGAAGAGGCCGACAGTGGCCTCTTCTTTTTCTTTTTAGGAGCTGCGAGAATTTTCATCCTGATGATCCAGTTTGGCGTGGTTACCATTAAACAGTCCGGCAAAATATCTCGGCAATGATTTGTTGGCACATCAGCGGAGCTTCTCGCGTATACCTAATAGGCAATGGGAAAGAGGTGACCACATATGAGCGGATGGCTCGCACTCCTGCTCGTTTCCCTGGCCATCAGCATGGACAGTGTCAGTGTAGGATTGACGTATGGTTTACGGAAAATGAGAATGCCCTTTTTATCGCTCGTCGTCGTTTCCGGTTGTTCGTTTGCTGTTGTATATGGTGTCATGCTCGTAGGCTCATCCCTCACCGAATGGTTAACACCCGAGATCGGCAAGTATATTGGTGCTGCGGTCTTGATCCTCATGGGTTTATTTACTCTGTGGCGGCTCATTGCGACACGGTCTGGGACAGAGGCTCAGGAGTCTACCATTGCGAATTGCAACGCCGTTGTAGCCTCAGAAAAACAGGAAGAGCAGGAACCCATCGTATTATTGTCGCAGTTCCGCATTTTTGGTGTCATGATTCAGATTTTAAAAGATCCGTCCAAAGCCGATGCTGACCGTTCTGGGCATATTATGGGCTGGGAGGCCGTCATGTTGGGGCTTGCTCTGTCTTTGGATGCTTTCGGCGCAGGCATTAGCCTTACGTTTTTGGGATACTCGCCACTGCTTGTCGCTCTCTGTATCGCGGTGATGAGTGCTTTGCTTCTTGTGGTAGGAATTGCTCTCGGCAGGCGCGCAGGAAAAGCCAGCTGGTTGACGAGACTCACCTGGCTGCCGCCGATTTTGTTGATTTGTATTGGTGTAGCCAAAAGTTTGAAATAACTGCACCTGAACATAGAACCCGTCCTTTTCTCCAGGACGGGTTCTATGTTCAGGTGCATGGGATAGAGACGTTGTTTATTTATGAAAAAGGTGTGGAACATGGTAAACTAAAGACAAACAAAAGGGCAGGTGAGTGGAATGGCTTGGGAGCCTACAAATTTTAGGTATCTTTGCCAGACGATTTTTTGCCACTGTTGAATCAAAGGAATACGAATGTGAGCCTCGATGAGCAGGTGAAAGTTACTATAGCGGTTGGTATGTTTTTAGAGAAGAAGGAAAAAAAGATGACTAAGGTCATTTCTAATTCAAGCCCGATTATTGCCTTGTCAATGATCGGGCATCTTTCGCTTTCGAATGAACTTTTTGAGGAGATCTACCTTCCTGCAGAAGTCTTTCGTGAATTTGTAGAGAGTGAAAGTATTCGGGAGCATGGAAAGGGAGAATTACAGGAAGCGGTGGTGCAGTAGCGGTTTCAAATATATCAGGTGTAGAATGAAGATTTAGTAAAGTAACTTTCGGGAAGCTTCATCGTGGAGAGCTTGAGGTCATCATTGGGGCAAAAGAGTTAGGGCTAGAGGTTGTAATCATTGACGCTGATACGTTTGTGCTGAGCTCAATTGGAACGGTGGGGTGTACTCTTATTGCCAAAGAAGAAGGAAGAGATTTCTGAGATTAAACCTTATTTAGATCGTTTACTGTCCAGTCACTTTCGTATCTCGACTAGCTTATACAAAAAAGTGTTATTTCAGGCCGGGTAAACGGACGAGTCTTGAAGTTAGAGATCTTCCGTTCTTCTACTACGTAAGCTAGTGAATACTGTGGTATATTACAATAGAACTAGTCCAAAAAATTACCATTTACCTATAAGTAAACATAGATCGGAGCCAAAAGAATGCTAACAGGAGAAATTCGCAACAAGGTAGATAAAATATGGACGGATATGTGGGCTGGTGGGATCTCCAATCCACTGACCG
Organism: Brevibacillus sp. BC25; assembly: GCF_000282075.1. NCBI lineage: Bacteria > Bacillati > Bacillota > Bacilli > Caryophanales > Paenibacillaceae > Brevibacillus > Brevibacillus sp. BC25. Next base: position 2,693 of record NZ_AKIX01000125.1, on the reverse strand, counting down.
TTATCGAGCAGCTTACGTACCTCATGTTCATTCGTTCACTGGATGAAAAGGAGCTGGAAACTGAGAGCTTCGAGGCAGTAAGTGGCGAAGAAATGCCAAAAATCTTCCCACAGGACGAAGATGGACAAGCCATGCGCTGGAGTAAGTTTAAAACGAAAGATTCCCGCGTGATTTACGATATTGTCGGCACGAAGGTCTTCCCTTTTATCAAGACGATGAACGGCGAAAAGACGTCTGCCTTCTCTCGCTATATGCAGGATGCCATGTTTCTGATCCCGACAGCGCAGGTACTCCAAAAGATTATAACCGGATTGGACGAGCTCTACGAACATGACATCAAAGATTTGGATATGCAGGGTGACCTCTACGAGTATATGTTGGGAAAGCTCGCTACTGCGGGTCAAAACGGCCAATTTAGAACACCAAAGCATATCCGCGATATGATGGTGCGTCTGCTTGCGCCTACACCAGACGATAAGATTTGCGACCCTGCATGTGGGACAGCGGGTTTTCTCGTATCCAGTGCTGAGTATATTCGAGAAACATATGAGTCAGAAATGACAAGTGAGCAATGGGAGCATTTTGCAAGTAACATGTTCACCGGGTTGGACACGGATCGTACGATGTTACGACTCTCTGCGATGAACCTGATGCTCCACTCCATTTCCAATCCGCATATTGATTATGTAGATAGTGTTTCCAAGCAAAATGAAATTGTGTCTGCTTACGATATGATCCTTGCCAACCCACCATTTACGGGGACAGTAGACGCCGATAGTATTCACGATAACTTGAAAGCCGTATGCGATACTAAAAAGACCGAGCTTTTGTTTGTTGCGCTGTTTTTACGGATGCTGCGCAAAGGCGGACGTTGTGCTTGTATTGTACCGGATGGGGTTTTGTTTGGTACGACCAAGGCGCATAAATCTCTTCGCAAAGAATTGGTAGAAAACCATCAGCTACAGGCAGTCATTTCCTTGCCGAGTGGGGTTTTTAAACCATACGCGGGTGTTAGTACAGCAGTTCTGATCTTTACGAAAACAGGTGCTGGCGGTACTGACAGGGTTTGGTTTTACGATATGAAAGCAGACGGCTTCTCGTTGGACGACAAGCGTTCTCCGATTGAGGCGAATGATATTCCAGATATACTTGCGAGATTTCATGATCTTGAGGGCGAAGATGACCGAAAACCGACTGCACAGAGTTTTTTGGTGGACAAGTCTGTAATTGAAAACAACAGCTATGATCTGTCTATAAATCGTTATAAAGAGGTTGTGTATGAGAAGGTGGAGTATGATGCGCCTAGGGTGATCTTGGAGAGACTTGATAAGTTGAACATTGATATTGCTGCCAAGATGGAGGAGTTGAGGGGGCTTATCGGTGAGTAAGTGGGAGAGAAAATCACTAAAAAATATTACTAATCTAATGGTTGATGGTGATTGGATTGAATCAAAAGATCAATCAATAGAAGGCGTAAGGTTGGTACAAACTGGTAACATTGGCGAAGGGATATATTTAGACAAGCCCAAAAATGCCAAGTATATTAGCGAAAAGACGTATGTTAATTTAAACTGCACAGAGGTTTTTGAAGGGGATGTTTTAATTTCACGGTTACCATCTCCTGTCGGTAGGGCATGCATGCTTCCACAGCTAAAGACAAGAATGATAACGGCAGTAGACTGTTCTATTTTGAGGTTTAATAAAAACCTCTGTTTACCGCCATATTTTGTGTTTTTTACAATGTCTCCTAATTATCACTTTCAAGTATCAAAGCATCTTGCTGGTTCTACAAGAGTTCGTATAAGTCGAAAAAATTTAGAAACCGTTATGATTCCACTTCCACCACTCGAAACACAAAAACAAATTGCCAAAACCTTAGACATCGTAGTAGAACTGCTTGCCATGCGCAAACAGCAGCTTGCAGAGCTGGATAACCTTATTAAATCTACTTTTTATGATATGTTTGGTGATCCTGTTACGAATGAAATGGGATGGGAAACTGTTACATTAGGAGATTTGAATACTATTTTAACGGATTATCATTCTAATGGGAGTTATGAAAAATTAAGAGAAAATGTGGAACTATTAAATGAACCGAATTATGCCTTAATGATAAGAACCACTGACCTAGAAGAAGAGAACTATATAGATGATGTCAAATATATTAATGAAGAGGCATATGAATATCTTGAAAAGTCGAAAGTATTTGGCGGCGAGATTATTATCAACAAAATAGGTAGTGCTGGAAAAGTTTATTTAATGCCGCATTTAGGTAGACCAGTTTCATTGGCAATGAACCAGTTTTTATTAAGGTTCAATCATGATACTAATACGCAATATGTTTACTACTACTTAAATACAGAGTTTAGTAAAAAAAACATATCTGATAAGGTTCGTGGTGCTGTTACAAAAACCATTACCAAAGATGCAATTCGAAGTATCCCGTTTAGATTACCACCTCTGTCTCTCCAAAACCAATTCGCCACCATCGTAACCAAAATCGAGGAACAAAAATCTCTCGTAAAAAAATCAATCGAAGAAACCCAACACCTATTCGACAGCCTAATGAGCCAGTACTTCGACTAACTAACTGAGGTGAAAGAATGACTGCAAACTTCGACTTCCTACATGGACAATCCGAATATAATTTGTTTGCTCTCGCATGTATAGAGGCAGAGCGTGTACTTACCACC
>NZ_AKIX01000124.1:0-79797 GCF_000282075.1 Brevibacillus sp. BC25 | reverse complement strand
AACAATGCCGCCGTATACGGATGCAGTGGCTGTGCAAACAAGTCATCCGTTCGTGCAATCTCCACCATTTTCCCCAAGTACATCACGCCTACCCGATCAGAAATATGGCGTACCACATTCAGGCCATGCGCGATAAATAGATAGGTCAGCCCCATCTCTTTTTGTAATTTCATCATCAGGTTCAAAACCTGTGACTGTACGGACACATCCAGCGCAGAAACAGCTTCATCCGCCACAATAAACCGTGGCGAGAGTGCAATCGACCGCGCAATACCGATCCGTTGCCGCTGTCCGCCGGAAAACTCATGCGGATACCGATTTCGCCTCGAAGGATCGAGTCCCACCAGACTCATCAGCTCGACTACCCGCTCATCCATTTCCTTTGCAGATGCACGTAGATGAACCCGTAACGGCTCTCCAATAATATCGCTTACCAAAAATCGTGGATTCAATGAACCAAACGGGTCTTGAAAGATAATCTGCATATCCCGTCTCAGCTTCAAATTCTCTTGTCTATTCACCTGATGGATATTGGTTCCGTCAAACAGCACTTCTCCGCTCGTCGCCCCTTGCAAATTCAGTACAACACGCCCCAGCGTCGACTTCCCGCAACCAGATTCTCCTACGAGCCCGAATGTCTCCCCTGGCCGAATTCCGAAAGATACATCATCTACGGCCTTTACTTGACCGATGACACGGCTCAACAAGCCAGCCTTAATCGGAAAATACTTTTTGATTTGTTTTGCTTCGATCAAATATTCCTGGTTCATTGGCGGTTCACCTCTGCTTTGCTTCCAGCGACTGAATTGGCACGCTGATTTATTCTGAATTGATTGCTGACATCTTCATTCAACCAGCAAGCCACTTGTTGTCCCATAACAACCTCGCGCAAAATAGGTTCCTCTTTTCGGCATTTGTCAATCGCATGCGGACAACGCGGGTGAAAACGGCAGCCCGTCGGCAATTGGGTAATGCTCGGGATGGTGCCTTGGATGGTGTACAATTCTCCGCCGCGCTCCCCTTCAAATCCGGGAATGGACTGCAGCAAGCCAATTGTGTAAGGATGCCGGGGCTCGTCAAATATCCGTTCGACCGTTCCTTCCTCCACAATCGTTCCTGCATACATCACCGCGATACGATCCGCCATCTCCGCTGCTACTCCCATGTCATGGGTGATCAGCAAAATCGACATACCCAATTCCTTTTGCAGCCGTCTGAGCAACTCCAAAATTTGCGCCTGAACCGTAACATCAAGAGCAGTAGTTGGCTCGTCTGCTATCAGCATTTCCGGGTTGCAAGCTAAGGCCATCGCGATGACAACACGCTGGCACATCCCTCCAGACATTTCGTGCGGGTACTGTTTCACTCGTACTTCCGGTGCCGGGATCCCAACCAGACGAAGCATCTCGATCGCTTTTTTGAAAGCATCTCCCTGGCTCATATTTTGATGCAGCATCAAGCTCTCCGCAATTTGGTCGCCTACCGTAAATACCGGATTGAGAGCCGACATCGGGTCTTGGAAGATCATCGCGATTTTGTTTCCGCGAACGTGCATCATTTCATCCAAGTCTTTTGCCGCCAGATCCTGACCGTGAAACATGACGTTCCCACTCTGAATAAATCCGCCCGCATAATCAATCAGTCGCATGACTGCAAGTGACGTCACACTCTTCCCGCTGCCGGATTCCCCTACCAAGCACACCGTCTGTCCTTTGCCAACGTTGATACTCACTCGATCCGTGGCCTTGACCGTGCCGTCATCCGTAAAGAAGCAAGTGGTCAAATTTTTTATTTCGAGGATGTTGCGTTCCACTTGTTCAGCCTCCTTTTCGGGTTCTTCTTTTTCTTCCGTGGGTCGAATGCATCACGGATACCGTCTCCGACGAAGTTTACCGCTAGCACCACGAGCAAAATACAAAGACCAGGATAAAGTGCTTGCAAAGGGTCGACCAGCATGAATTCCTGTGCCTTACTCAGCATTAATCCCCAGCTTGTTTCAGGTGGTTGAATCCCCAAGCCTAAATAAGAGAGACCTGACTCTGATAGAATGGCCGAACCAACCATGAGAGTCGCGTACACAATAATCGGAGCCATTGCATTGCGTATCAGGTGACGCGTAATAATGCCCCAGTGCGAAACGCCGATCGCTCTCGCCGCTTCCACATACTGCATTTCCCGTAGCTGTAAGAACTGCCCGCGCACCAGACGTGCGACACTTGTCCAGCTCGTCAGCGACAAAATCAGGATCATGTAGACAAATTCCGCTCCGAAGAGCGCCAGAACCAGAATGTTAAAGAACAGACTCGGAATGGAGTTCATCACGTCCACGAGACGCATGAAGCAGGTATCAACCCAGCCGCCAAAGTAACCAGAAATCGCTCCAATTAGCGTCCCGATGACGACCGCAGCAAAAGCAACGCTGAAGCCGACCAGCATAGACACCCGACTGCTATGAATGAGGCGGGACAAGATATCACGACCGAGCTCGTCTGTTCCGAGCATATGTCCTTCTGTTCCAGGAGGCAGGTTGGTAATCATAAAATCAACCTTTGCCGGATCATGCGGTGCAACCCAATCGGCAAACACAGCGATCCCAATAAAAAGTAGGAGCACGATCAAGCCACCAACGGCATACGGATTGCGCATGAATTTTTTGCCTGCGGTTTTCCATAGCCCAGGAGGCTTTTCGCCAACAGGATTTGTCGGAAGCTGTCCACTCGGTCGATTCGTTTCAACAACAGTGTCATCTTGAAGCTGTACTTGACTCATGCTGCCCTGCCTCCTTTGCGTCCAAGCTGCACTCGTGGATCAACCAGTGCGTAGATTAAATCGGCTAGCAGGTTTCCGATAATCACCATCAGTGAAATCAGCAACGTGATCGACATCAACACAGAATACTCACGTGCTACAGCCATTTCCACAAACAGACGCCCCATGCCTGGCCAGTTAAATACACTCTCTGTCAATGCTGCACCTGCTACCAGCGTCGGCAAATCCAATCCGATGATCGTTACGACAGGGATCAATGCGTTCCGCAGAGCATGGCGGAAAATCACGCGTCTTTCCTTCATCCCTTTGGCACGTGCCGTCCGAATATAGTCCTGCTCCAAAACCTCCAGCATACTGGCACGCGTATATTTGACATAGGCTGCAATGTTCACCAACGTTAACACCGTAACAGGTAGAATCAAGTGCAAAATGAGGTCGCTTACTTGTCCCTCTTTCCCCATCGTGTACATGTCGGATAATGGGAGGAGATTCAACTGCATCGCAAAATACTGCTGTAGCATAATCCCAAACCAGAAGGTCGGCATCGCGAATCCGAGATAGGCAACGATGGAGGCGATCTGGTCAGACAGACCGTATTGCTTTGTGCTGTTGTAGATCCCCCACGGAATAGCGATCAGCATGGAAAGCCCCCACGCTACAGACATGAGCACAAACGTATTCCAGACCGTCGGCCACAAAATATCACCAACAGGAACGTTATTTTTAAAGGTATGGCCCAAATCTCCTTGCAGTAAATTACCGACCCATTTCATGTATTGAATATAGACTGGCTGATCCAACCCCATATTTTTCATCTGGATGAGTTGTGCTTCTGGGGACATTCCCGGTGCGAGCATGACTTTTAGCGGTCCTCCGGGTGCTGCATGCATAAGTCCGAACGAAACCACTGTGATCAAAAATAAGACAAGCACAGCTTGTAGTACGCGGCGTACCAAATATTCAGTCAATCCAGCATCCTCCTTTCGTTTGAAAGGGGAAGGGACATAAGGCTGCCCTCCCCCTTTTCCTATTGCTAACCGCTACTAGCTAAGCTTATTTTTTTGTATCATCGATCCACCAGTTCAGGAAACCAAAAGTCTCCCCGTAAGGAATCATAGATACCGGCTTGAACTCATCTTTGTACTTCACGCGTGAAGTCATGCCTCGTGGCGTTCCATACTGATACATGAATACGTATGGCAGGTTCGTCGAGATTTCTTTTCCGACTTCTTTATAGATCGCTGCGCGTTCCTCTTGTTTTACCGTAGATACAGCTTTTTCCCAGAGCGCATCCAGCTTCGGATTGTCGTACCAGCCAGCGTTGTTGCCAGGCGGGAATGCCTTTTTCCCGAAAGTAGAAATGCCATCCGGATCTGGATCAGACAATTGCCATCCGAGTAACAGAACCTGGAATTTACCAGGGTTGGCATACTGATCGACAAGGGCCGAGAAGTCTAATGCTTTTGGCTTCGCTTCAATTCCGATCTCTTTCAGGTTTTGCTGAATAACGACTGCTGCCTGTTCACGACGGCTGTTCCCCGAGTTGAAAATGAATTCAAAGGAGAAACGATTGCCGTCTTTGGCAAGAATTCCATCTGCCCCGGCTACCCATCCGTCTTCTTTCAGCAATTGTTTTGCTTTCTCTGCACTATATTCGTAATGGACTGCTGCATCGCCCGGGTCTGCCCATGTACCTGGCAGGAACGGTGCATCCATAATTTTTCCGGTTCCTTTCAAGATATTGTCGATAATACCTTGACGATTGATTGCGTGAGCGATGGCCTGACGCGTTTTTTGACCTTCAAACAACCCGTAATTGTTCGGGAAGTTCTTCTTGTCAAAGTTGAAAGCAAAGTATTCATAGCTAGGGCCTGGCTCCGTCGAAATGTTGATGCTTCCTTTCGCCTTCACCGCTTCGAGCTGCGTGACAGGAATGGAACCTACAAAATCAACGTCGCCTTTCATCAGAGCCTGTACTTGTGTGTTTTGATCCGCATAGATTTTGTACACAACCTTTTGGATATGCGGCTTCTTTTCACCCCAGTAATCTGGGTTAGCATCTAGCACATGGAATTCCTTTTGTTTCCACTCTGACCATTTGTACGGTCCGGAAGTTGGTGTCTTGGCTGGATCTTTTCCGTAAGCATGTGCTTGCAATTCTTTAAACGGTACGTCTTTCAACACGTGGGCTGGTGCCAACTTTTGCATTAATCCAAAAGCAAACGGAGCGTACAATTGAGTCAATTTGATTTCTACGGTGTAATCATCCAGTTTTTTCATCTCTTTAACTTTGTCGTATTTCGTAATTTCTGGTGATCCAGTCTCAGGAGTTTTGATGGCATTAATGGTGTAAATCAAGTCGTCAGCCGTGATTGGCGTTCCATCGGACCATTTCGCATTATTCTTCATCTTGATTGTATAGGTGAGGCCATCTTCGCTTATTTTCGGTAACTCAGCTGCAAGAGACCAAGGGTAAACTGCTAAATCAAAAGACGGGTTCCGATTGTACAAATACGCCTGTGTGTACTCCATCACGTCGCCGGATGCTGTGTCGTTTCCAAAAATCGGATTGATCGTGACGATGTCAGACGTCGTAGAATGCGTAAACGTTCCACCGTCTATTGGTTTCTCATCATCCGTACTGGTCGCCTGAGGAGCAACCTGCTCCACCGGTTTTTTTGTTGGTGCTGGTGTTGCAGTTCCTGGCGAAGCATTGTTCCCGCTTGAGCAACCGACCAACAGCGCGCCGGTTAAAGAGAGCAACGCCAACGGCTTCAACCAACCTTTCCCTTTTTTCAAATCATTTCCCCCTCTTTCACATGTTTTCAAGCCTTTCCCATAATGGGTAATACATCCCAAGGCCTGTCTTATTCATATTAAATAATTTTCTGTTATTTGAAAATATTTTCCCTTTAAAATATTTAAAAAAATCAGATGATTTTATATTCTTTTATAAACCTTAATAATAAATCCCCCTTCTTATGAAGGGGGCATGTCTGCTCTACACAGTTTGGAACTGCAACAGTTCACGTACAATGCTTAGCGCCTTGTCGATATCCGCTGTCTCAATACCGGAATGAGTCACCGCTCGTATTCTGCCGTGACCGAGCTCAGCTACGCGCAGCCCATGGGCTTGCGCTGCTTCTATGAAGGTCTGCCACGTATGGACTGGGTGTTCAATCCGGAAGAACACAATATTGGTCTCTACATCCTCCACATGAGTCACGATTCCTGGAATCTCCGAAAGACCCCGTGCCAAGCGAAGAGCATTTGCGTGGTCGACTGCCAATCGATCCGTCATTTGCTGCAAGGCAACCAGGCCTGGCGCTGCAATAATTCCTGCCTGGCGCATACCACCACCCAGCATTTTGCGAAGACGATACACTTTCTGAATAAAGTCTTCTGATCCGACGACAAGGGAACCAATCGGTGCTGACAACCCTTTCGACAGACATATTTGCACGGAATCCGCATAACGCGCAATCTCAGCCACATCCACGTCAAGAGCAACTGCCGCATTGAACAAACGTGCACCATCCATATGAACAGGTACAGCCTTTTCATTTGCAAATGCGCGAACCTCTTCCAAATAAGACAGCGGTAGGACACGTCCCCCCATCCGGTTATGCGGGTTTTCCAAGCAGATCAGGGAAGGCAATGCGAATTGTGGATCTTCTGGCTCCAACGGAAATACCCGCTCCATATCAGCAATGTCCAACCTTCCATCTGGCTGCGTCGGAATCGGTTCGTACATAATGCCGCCACATACAGCCGCTCCACCCGCTTCATAGATGTAAATGTCGGTCTCATTGCCTACAATGACTTTGGAACCTCGAGGACAATGCGCCATTAAGGATGCCAGATTAGCCATCGTTCCACTCGGCATGAGAATGGCTGCCTCTTTGCCCAGCTTCTGGGCCGCTTCTTGCTCCAATTGGCGAACCGTAGGATCTTCCCCATACACATCGTCACCGAGTACCGCCTCTTGAATTGCATCCATCATCTGACTTGTCGGCAAAGTGAATGTATCGCTTCTCAATTCGATCAACGGTTTCATACCCCACTCTCCAATTGCTGACCTACTTGTACTTTCAGGCTGTCTTTCACCTGCTGGATCAGCTCAGCGGTCTCGCTGTAATGCTTGCCTTCCACGATGACATAGCCGAGACGATGCGAGAAATTTTGCGGAGGCTGGACGCTTTGACCGATTTTTGCATGAACGGCCACTTCAGCTATCCCTGGCAGGTTGCGAACGGTATCCATTCCATGCATCCCACTAAATGTTCCCTGACTCTCAGACACGAGAAAATGAATGCCTGCATAGCATTGCTCTTCGATGGTTTGAGACAATTCTGGCGCAAGTCCAGCCGCACACCGAATCTGTTGCAAAAGCAGATCAATCCCTGTTGACCGGCGAACCAGCTCTGGAATCATTCCACCCGCAAGCCTTGCGTTGACTTCAATGACAACACAACCTGCTGATGTCCACTTCACTTCTGTATGGGCAGCACCGAACTGGTAGTTCACCGCCGCTAACGCCCTTTCCACTGTTCGCTCGATCTCCTGTTTCTCTTCTGTCGACAGCGGTGCAGGGAAAATATGCCCTGCTTCCACGAAAAATGGATATCCTGTTAACCGTTTCTGGGTAATGCCGATGACAAAGCATTGCCCTTGCCACGAGAACGTCTCCACGCTAAATTCAGGGCCCTCGACATACTGCTCGAGAAGAACTGTCCGAGCTGTTTCCTGGCCGCGCGCATTGTGCTTGATCGCAAGGATTTCCGCTGCCATATGCTCCACTTCATCCCAGCTAAAGCACAGCCGCACGTTATTCGACCCACTATCGTCAGCGGGCTTTACCACGCAGGGCAGAGAAATGGAAGACCGCGCTTCGATTAACGCCTCCAGAGAGCCTATTGCCACAAATTCAGGCTGAGTCACTTGATGAACCTGAAGCCTCTCGCGAAATATCGCTTTATTACGGCAAGCCTCAATCGCCTCCAGAGAATTGCCAGTCCAACCGAATTTCCGGGCCAACTTGGCTACCGATTCGAGATAATAGTCGCTTGTCGACATGATTCCGGCTATCTCTCTGCCTTCCTTAATCACTTGTGCTACACTGTCAGTCAGCTCTGCTTGTGACTTCGTATCTGTCACGACTACGTGACATTCCAACTCATTCAAACCGTGGTAACGTTCGGGCTTCTCTGTGAAAAATACGGGCGTAAACCCCAATTCGCGCGCCTTTTTAATAGCGAGCAAACCTGTCCCCGTCGTATTTGCTTCAACGAACAGAAAGTGTTTGTTCATTCGGATACATCCCCATCAATTTGGAATAGGACCAGCTAGTCACGACTGTCTTTGGTTCCACACATTGTGGCGTGTCGCGCAGGTTCGTTTGCATCAGACCCTTGCTCTCTCGGTAGGAGTGGCTATAGATCGTATCGACATAACGATCCCCTCGATCCGGCAATATGGCCACGATATTGCACTCACTCCCGACTTGGCTCGCTAACCAGTTGGCTACGGCGTACACGGAACCCGAGCTGTTGCCAGCAAAAATATGCTCATTTCGGGCCAATCGTAGCGTAGCCGCAAATGCCTCAGCATCGTTCAACCAATGCACTTCATCGATCATGGAAAAATCTACATTCTTGGCGATCAAACTGTTTCCCAAGCCACCTTGTAGACGCGTAGGCTGATCGGGCTGTCCGAATATCACACTCCCCGCTGCATCAACCGCCACGACGCGAAGATCCTTATAATGACGTTTCAGTTCTCTGGCGGTCCCGGACAAGGAACCCCCACTGCCGACTGCACCAACAAGCACGTCAATTCGTTCGAGGTCTTGCATCAACTCGGATGCCAGCGCAGCATATGCACGCGGATTTTCCGGATTATCGTATTGTCGAGGCCAGAACGCTCCTGGATACTCCTTCATTAATTCTTGGAGTCTTTCCAGTCTGGCGCTTTGCCACCCTTGTTTGCCCATCTGTGAAACCACGTGAACATGGCAGCCAAGCGAGGTCAACTTGGCATAGGTAATCGGGTCAATTCTCGGATCAGTCACGATGTGTACGTCGTGCCCCAACTGGCGCCCAACCAAGGCCAAGCCGCAAGCCAACGTTCCTGACGAGCTCTCGATAATCGGCATGCCCTCCTGAAGTTCTCCTGACTGTATCGCTGCCAAGACCGATTGCTTGGCTACACGATCCTTCATACCGAACGGATTCATTAACTCGAGCTTTGCAAATACGGAACCCACTGCCTTTTCATCAAGTCTCAGCTTGACCAGAGGGGTATCCCCGATTGTATCTGCCAACTGTTCATAGCGCATCTACGCTCACGTCCTTCCCTTGCTTGCCAGAAAGAATCCTCTTCATTACCCTCTCCCGCCTTTCTTCGATCGCCTGCAATTGCTCTTGTCGATCTTGCCACTCCCGCTGTAGCTTCTCTGCATGCTCCCTCTGTGCTGTCAGCATCTGCTGTACTTCCTCGGGGTTCGTGGAGCCCGTTGATTTCTTCGCGTACAAGCCCCCCTGCACATCGAAGGAAGCAGCGAGGAGCGCAGCCGTATCCGGTACTTGAAAGCCTGCTTCCGCGCAAACTTCATAGAGTAGCCGTGGATCTCCCGGCTCCGGCGATACACCGTCTTCCAGCGCGCTAACGATGTATCTGCCTGCGATTACCTGGGCTGTACGATACGGAATCTCATGCTCCAACGTCAGCAAATTCGCAAGAGTAAATCCTCCAAAGAAGTCCCGTTTACATATATGGAGCAAACGATCCTCATTGAATTGCAAATGATCGATAACCGCTTTTAACAGACGCAGCAACGTTTTGGTTTGTTGAAACAACGTCAGAAGATGAGTACCTGCCTCTTTGGACGTCTCTACCAAATTCGTGAAGGCTGTATTGCGCTGACCTAGCACCATATCCATATAAAATCCGGATAGATGCGCACTCTTCCCCCGGATACGCTCCAGGATCGGGAAGTTTCTTTTCTGTGGCATGGCAGAAGATATTCCGGATAGCTCATCCGGCAATTGGAGGAAGTTCATTTCACTGCTGCCCCATTGAATCAAATCCGTTGTAAATCGGGAGACCAATACCGAGAAGTTGGACAGCTCTCCTGCCATTCTCAAAACCCACTCCCGAGACGCGACTGCCGACAACGCACTCATTCGAGGCTGTCGGAACCCAAGCAGCTTGGACAACCGTTGACGGTCCCACGGCAGTTCTACCCCAGCCATGGCCCCTGCCCCAAGCGGGCACTGATTCATGTCGTCATAGATTTGTATCCATCGATTCATGGCTTGCAAAAATTCACCGTTCATAGAGGAAAGATAGAACCCAGGGGTAATAATTTGTGCGGATTGATAGTGAGTATATCCTGGCATGGGGACAGAACGATATTGAACAGCCAGTGTATGCATCGATTGAATAAGCTGCCCCAATTCCCCCATCGTCTCCAGCCATTGCGCACGACCAAACATCACTTGGGCGCACGCTTGGACATCATTGCGGCTGCGATCCATATGCCAACACGGTACCGGCCTCGGGAGCAAACCTTCAATATAACGCTCGAGGGCAAAAGAGATATCAGACATGTTCCGTCCAGGGTCAGGAGCTATTGTTTCTGGTGTAGCCCCCTGGAGTGCCTTTGCGATTAGCAAAGCATCTTGTCGTGTAATCAAGCCCATTCTGACATATTCCAAAAGCATGGCGAATTCAATCTGAATATACCCAGGCAACAAATGATCGACTTCATATTTGAACTGTGGTTCCAATACTTCATCATGCAAGAGGCGGCTTGGTGTCGAAGCAATTCTGCCCGTTAAATTTACACTCATGCAAAAAATACACCTCGCTTCCGACTGAGTAACGATCCAACCAGGAGTTGCACTAAAGAGAGATACCCCCTGATTTCTGTTCCGCATAATCGTAGTGATGTTCTTTTTTCATTCTCAAGTGTGGATTCATCAACATGAGAACCACAATGAGAAGTCCCGCTCCGCCAATGATTCCAAATATCGTAAATATGGAAACAAGACCTGTAGTCAGACCTACCAGGAAGACGGAGACTGGCATGGCGCACTGAACTATTACACTGATCAAGCTCGATGCTCTTCCCAAAACTTCTTTAGGCACCATCAAGGTGATCAACGTACTCATTTTGATATTGACGAATGCCGATCCTATCCCATTCACGAATACACATATGACTTGCCAAACAAGTGGAATGCCAAACGCAAACATTCCGATTCCGATACTGAACAGACTAATGCCACAGCAAATGTAAATAATCGCATCATATCGATTCAAATAATTAATACATAGAGACCCAAGCAAAATCCCGATAAAAAAGCTGATCTCGAGCATGGCCAATTCGGTAACATTGGTAACGACCAGTGGCAGCAAGATCGCTTCTGGAGCCGTCAAAAAATTGAGGATGGTAAAATAAATCATGCAGTTTCGCAAAAAATCATGCTTCGTAATCGCATGGATTCCATCCTTCAAATCCGTCATGATCATCCTTGCTGTAAACTCACTGACAGTAGATAGGACAAGCTCCTTCTCGTTTATCCATAAAATAATCAGTGCACCTAACAAATAGGTGACGACATTCAAAATAAAAGCATATTCCATTCCAAACGCGATCAACCCCGCTGCCAATGCCGGAGCCGCCAAGCTGACAATCGTTTGAATCATCTGCGATAAACTTTGGGCTTGTGTCATATGTTGTTCGGGAACCAGTGTCCGTATCGCTACCGTGAGTGCTGGCCTGAAGAAGGCACTGACTGTAGTCAGCAAAACGGCAATGATGATCAGTGCAGCAGGATGCAGCATGTTAAACAAGAACAACAGGACGATGCATAAAATGAGCGCAGCTCTCAATAAATGCGAAACGACCATGATCCTCTTTTTATTTCCTCGATCAACAAAAACGCCCGCGAACAATCCGAATATGATCAATGGAATGGTCTCCGCTGCCAATAAAATCGACATTAACAAAGGACTTTCCGTCAAAACCTTCATTAGCCAAATAAGCGCTAATCGATACACTCCATCTCCCATATTCGAGACAAATTGCGAAAAAATTAAATAGCGATAACTTTTCAAGCTCAGCAACGCCCGAAAAGATACCTTTTCATTAACGCTTACTGGCTGTTCCATCTCGATAATCCACTCCCAATACGAACGAAATCAATTTTTTGGGGAAGATGACTTCCGAGCATGCCAGAAGCCATCTCTTGGATCTGCTCCTCTACGTGTGGTACACATGCACTTCTTTATTCAATTCACTTAACCATCTATACCCCAGTTCCAGCTTTTGATAGAAGTCAGGCTCTTCTTTCAACAATAAAATACCGAGGCTGGTCCCACTATGTGCCACAACAGTACCTAACCCTCCAATTTTCTCGTTGATCTCCATGACTTCCGGCAATAATTTTTTGGGCAGAATTTTTTGATTCAAGATCGCACTTCGGGAAGACACGGCACCTATCGTGTGGACATCTCTTTCTCTGATCGCTTTCGTGATTTTTTGCAACAACAAGCTGTACTCCATCTTTTCTTCTTGGGTATAGGGCTTTGTTCGCTTATTAAACTCAACGGTATCGATGGTTCCTCCCTCATCAATACTTAAAATGCATAATGCTGGCAGTTCCCCGATGTATTCTCGCAATCTGACTTCTTTATGGTAGTAAGAAACAGAACCCTCATACATAACGCCATCCGTCGGCTCAATACTCGACAAAAACCACTCTAGTAAGGAAGGCTCAATGTTTATATGGAAACAATCCCCAACCGCTCTGGAGGCAGCCACCAAATCTGCTGATGAGCTTGCCAAGCCTTTCCCAACCGGAAGCTCAGAGTTGATCTCTAAAATTCCACCTGGCGGCAATCCATAGTGCTGAATGATTTTTTCGACCAACCTTTTTGATTTTTGCTTGGAGCGTGGCACGATGACGATCTCCTGTAGGGTTGGAATCGAATAAAAAGTAGCGTAAGATGCATTTTTGATAGGCAAGGTCACCAGAAAATCCAGATTATTTTCCTCTAGAATCCCCTGCAGAAGTTCCCCAAAAGTACCAACAGATACACCGATTCCTACGTCATTCGTATTAGGAAAACGACTAATGGAACTAGTCTTTATCATGCTCATAGTGGCCCCCCGTTTACACGAATATGATTTGGTGCTGATTCCCCTATACAGCTTGACTACAGGGAAGCACATGATTTACATGATGATCGCTTCCGCAGGACGATAGCACTTCATGAAGTAATCGAAAAATTCAATTTTGTTGAATTGACTTTTGTTTGTACTAACAAAGACCCCCGTTTGTTTTTCTGGCAGGAACCACATAAATGAGTTAAAGCCGATGACCTCTCCTGCCTTCGCCAAAACATTCTCATGTACGTATTCTGGGTGGAATTTTACCGTAAATCCATACCCTGTATATGTTCCTTTTGGATAAGGGACTGATTTACTGGAGAACATCTTGTCTATCGAATCCGCTTCTAAAATTGTTTTTTTGCTATCAACGCCTCCACTTAAGAGAGCCAGCATGAATGTTGCGATATCGTGCCCCGTGGAGAGCATGCTGCCGTCTGGTGAGATTGCAGGGCTGAAATCGTACTTTTGCACGGCCTGATTTTCCAGATCATAGCCTGTGGCCATTTTCGCCTCTAATTCTGGTTGTAGTAGAAAACTGCTGTTTGTCATTTTGAGAGGCGCAAAGAAATGCTCACTTGCATAGCGATCAAAGGAAACGCCCGTAACTCTTTCCACAAGATAACCCGCAAGCATAAAAGCAAAATTCTCATTCCCATATTGTTCGCCAGGTTTGTAAATCACGGTTGGCATATAGCGATGAATATACTCCTGTAACGTTAGGGAGTCACGCCCGCCAAAATTATAGCTTTGATCATTTCCCGCGTCTGGCGAGTCAAACCCTGTTGTGTAGCTGAGTAAATGTTCTACCGTTAGTGGTCCTTCAACACTTCTCGGTATTTCAATATCGAGGTATTGCTGAACATCCTCGTTCCATCCAATCAGACCTTGCTCCACGAGCTTCATAATGGCAGAGACCGTTACGAGTTTGGAAATCGAACCTACCTTGACTATCGTTTCATCTGCACTCATAGGCACTTTCTCTGATAGATTGGCGTAACCGTAAGCTTTCTTTACTTTCACTTCACCGTGTTGGACTACCACCGCAATTGCGCCAGGAATATCATTCATCGTAGAAGCGTCGAAAAATCCGTCTACCACTGCCTCGAAATCTACCCATTCTCCAGCGATTTCGTGGTCAGGACTGTTGCGCGATTTCATCATGCAGTGTTGGATGACTTCCCTTAGACTATCCTGGAGGCATGCAGTAAGTCGTTCGATGGTTTCTGTTCTATACTGTGCCTCGCTGTAAGCGACCATAAAGTGAAAGCTTCCATTCAACACTACGCACTCAATATCAATCTTGCATTCTCGGGTCTGCTCCAGACTCATTGATTCTCCGCCTGAGAATGCGGACAATTGAATGTCGTCATCCTTTTCTTTTCGATCCATATCAAATTGTCCCAAATAATTAAAACTGACCTCTGGCTGTACATTCATGGTGGTGTTTGGCGATTTTGCAGACAAATATTTCAATACACCGTAGTGAATCCCTTTATGCGGTATTCGTCGTACATCTTTTTTGATTTTAGGAATGATAGCTGACGGATTCATTTCGTTCCCGACGTCTACCATTACTGGATATTCACTCGTGAACCATCCCACTGTGCGGTTAATATTCAGATCTGGTAGAATCGATTCCCTGCCATGCCCTTCCATATTCAAGGTGACGCGATCGATATTTGCCCATTTTTTGAAGGCCATTCCAATAGCAGCCAACAATAGTTCATCGATTTCCGTCTGATAGGCACGATTGGCTTGTTTTAGCAATTCCTCGGTTTGTTCCTGATCCATCGTGACCGTTTTCGTCCTGGTTGTTTTCCGAAGCGGTTTTTGCTCATCGTAATCCGTTGGCAACGTTTGCGTGTCCCTCTCCTCGATTCGATTCCAATATTCACGCTCTTGTTCGAGTCTTTCGCTATTGGCATACTCGTTCAATTGTTGCGCCCATAATTGGAAAGAATCACTTTTTAAAGGCAAACGAATCTCTTCGTTACGGAGGAGCTGCCCATAAGCTGTTTTGAAATCATCGATTAAAATGCGCCATGATACCCCATCTACGACTAAATGGTGAACAGCAATAAGCAAGTGATCGCCATCCGAGCATTGGAGTAACCCCAGCCTCATTAATGGGCCATCAAAAATGTTTAGCCTCGATTGAATTTCACTGCATTTCAAGTCCATCGCTTGTTCGATCTCAGACCCATTCTTGTTTTGATAGTCCCAAATCTCCAGACGATACATGTCGCTAGTGTTGACGCCTCGATTATAGGCTTCATAGCCGATATTGGTCTCGCGGAAAATCATTCGCAGCGCATCATGGTGCTGTACGAGCTTATCGATGACTTTACGAACCATCCCCTCGTCAAACCGCTCTTTGCGGTACAACACAAAAGATTGGTTATAGTGATGGAGATGCTGACTATGTTCCTGAATCAACCAATGCTGAATCGGGGTCAGCGGTGCAACGCCTTCAATATCCTTCTGATCAATTTTCCTATTCATCGGTTTCAGTTTTGTACTCAGTTCTGCGATCGTTGGATATTTGAAAAGATCCCGAATTTCCATCTTGTATCCCAAAGCTGCTAATTGTGATGATACTTGAATGGATTTGATAGAGTCGCCACCAAGTTCAAAGAAATGATCCAAAGTCCCAATCTTTTTTTCATGCAAAACATCTTGCCACACAGTCACCAATATCTTCTCGGTGTCCGTTTTCGGCTCCACATATTCCATTTCACTCTGCAAGACGATGTTGATATCCACTAGCGCTTTTCGATCAATCTTTCCATTCGGCGTTACTGGTATTTCATCGAGCTGAACAAAATGGGATGGGACCATAAATGCTGGTAACGATTTTCGCAACGACTCTCTCAATACGTTCGATTCCACAGCATTTGCAGCTACATAGAATGCAACCAGCCTTTTTTGACCGGATTCATCCGCTCTTGCGATAACGACCGCGTCGCGAATATCGCCCACTTTTCGTAATTCCGCTTCGATTTCTTCCAATTCGATACGATTCCCACGTATTTTCACCTGATTATCCAATCGCCTTAAAAATTCAATATCTCCGCTGGGGAGCCAACGTGCCATATCCCCTGTCTTATACATGTTTTCGCCGATACAAAACGGATTAGGAACGAATTTTTCATTCGTCAAATCTGGCCGTTTGAAATATCCTTTTCCTACTCCGAGGCCTCCAATATACAGTTCTCCTGGGACACCCACAGGCTGCACATGGAGATTGGCGTCCAGAATGTACATCTTCACCCCTGGCAAAGGCTTGCCAATCGGCAAAAATTTGTAATCTTGCTGTTTATCTCTTTCATAATAGGAGGAATCAACGGTTGCCTCCGTCACTCCATAGCTGTTTAAGATTCTCATTGAGCTTCCGTATCGATCGACAAGCTTGTGAAAGGCATGTAACGGGCATTGATCCGAGCCAAGAATCAATATTTTCAAGAAGTCTATGTTGAGCCCATTTTCATAGAGATAGTCCATGAAAGGAAGCACCAGGACGGGAGTCGATTCAAACAGATTAATCTCATGCTTGTCCATCAGGTGGTATAGGCGCTCCAAATCCACTCTCGCATCTTTTGGACAAATAACCAGTTTCCCACCGTATAACAGACATCTAATATAATCCCCAGTAAACACATCAAAAGAAAAACTTGCCCATTGCAAACTCCTGACGGGGAATTCATCCAGCTTGTATTCTTGTTTCCATGCCTGCGCAAGCGAATGAAGCTGTCGGTGTTCAATCATGACTCCCTTTGGCGTTCCCGTAGTGCCTGATGTATAAATCACATAAGCAAGTTGATCAAACTGAACAGGTAACCCCAAATTCGTGTTCTCCTGATGATAGGACTCAACATCATCAAGCATGATCATTTTTTTGTTAGCATTCACTTTATTGCGTACCGACTGATGCAACAACAAAACTTCTGCTCCCGAATGTTCCAGCATGTACCCTATGCGCTCTTCTGGATAATCAGGGTCAATAGGGACGTAGGCTCCACCCGCTTTCACAATCGCCAATACGCCAACAATCATCTCTATGGACCGTTCTGCGATGATCCCTACCAATTGATTTGCACGGACGCCCTCAGCTACCAATGTACGCGCCAACTGATTCACCCGTTTATTCAGTTCTGAATAAGACAGTTCTTGCTCTTCAAAAGCGAGAGCAATTCGATCCGGGGTTCTCTCCGTTTGCTCCTCGAATAGCTCAATGATTGTTTTATACTCATCCCCATTGGTAAAAGAAACTTCCTTATAGGCAGAGATCATTGCCTGTTTTTCTTCCACTGACAATAGTTCAATATGTTTGAAATGAATATCTGGTTGATTGGCTACCTGTTCGATAATGTTGCCCAAATATCTGAGCATCCGTTGAACCGTTTCTGGCTTAAATAAATCCGTGCGATATTCGACAGTTAAACTCGCTCCATTTTCTAAATCCATGCATACGAGCGATAAATCAAAATTCGTCATGGAATTATAGGATTCAACAGCTGTCATTTCCAAGCCGTTTATTTTATTTTCCTCTTCCGTTTTTTCAATATATTGGAACATGAAAGAAAAAATAGGATTGCGGCTTACATCTCTTTCCGGGTTAATTTTCTCTACCAATTTATCGAATGGATACTCATGATGCATGTAAGACTCTAGTGCTTGCTGGCGCCAAACGTGCAACGCCTCGATGAAGGTATGCTCCTGATTGATTTTCAGTCTCAAAGGGAGTGTGTTAATAAAAAATCCAATGACCTGTTCAATATCCATGTGATTCCGGCCAGCCTCCGGAGTTCCGATGATGATATCTTGTTGATTGGTCAGCTTGGACAGCCAAATGCCTATCGTTGATAAAATCACCATAAACATGGATGCATCATGCTGTTGCGCAATCTCTCTCATGCGGCTAAACGTTTTTTCCGAAATCGGATATGATTCCATTGCCGAAAAATACGTTTGTACAGGCTGGCGCTGGAAATCTGTCGGCAAGTCCAGCACGGGAATCTCTTTTTCGAATGTCTTCAGCCAATACGCTTCTGATTCACCAAGCTCTCCATGATGAATCGAATGATTTTGCCAGACTGCGTAATCTTTGTACTGGATGCTCAATTCCGGCAATACTGGCTCTATCCCTTGATGCAAGGATTCGTAGATGGTGCCCAAATCCTTCATCAATATCCCCCATGACCATTGATCACTGATCATGTGATGCATGTTCATTAACAATACGTATTTTTCTTCCGCAGCCTTGCATAACTTCACACGAAACAATGTATCCCTGTCAAAATCAAAGCTAGTTTCCGTCTCTTTTTGGATAATCAGATCAATCGTTTCTTGCTTCGACGCTTCTGACTCCTTGGAAAGATCGACAAATGCATAGGTGAAGTCATTGCTCGGCAGCACCTGTTGAACGGGGCGTCCGTCTCTTAACAAAAATTTTGTTCGCAACACTTCATGTCTTTTCACCAGCAACCCGAATGCCTGATGCAGAATACGCTCATTCAACGGACCCGTGATATGGTAGATCGTCGGCATATTATAAGCGGTGTTCTCAGGCTCTAGCTGCTGAATGAAAAACAATCTCCTCTGCGCATGTGACACCGGGTAATACGCTTGCTCTGTTGCCCTTGGAATCGATGATCGATCATGTTGTGTATGGAGCTCTCCTGTGGACAGCGCTTCCTCGGTATGAAACAGGGAGGATAACGCCCGAATGGTTCGATTCTCGAATAAGTCCTTGATGGTAACTTCTATGCCCATCTCTCTTTTCATGCGCAAGCGAACCTGAATGGTTTTCATGGAGTGCCCGCCAAGCTGGAAAAAGTCATCGTCGATCCCAATGTCCTCTATGTTTAGCACGGTACGCCAGATAGCTGCCAAGCTTCGTTCCAGATCATTGCGCGGAGCGACGAATGCTTCTGGCTTCTTTTGAATCACGTCTGTCTCTGGCAATGCTTTTTTGTCTACTTTTCCGTTGCGATTCAGTGGCATTGCATCCAGAATGACGATTCGCTCCGGAATCATATACTCCGGCAGGATCGTTCTGAGATAGGCTTGAAGCTCAGGTTCACTCTGCTGTTCATGCATGACCACATAGCATATGATTCGATTCTGCCCATTTTCATCTTCTCGTGCAATCGCTACACACTGTCTCACCAGCGTGTGACGTAAAAGGGCATTTTCTATCTCGCCGAGCTCTATACGATGTCCGCGTACTTTTACCTGAAAATCAGCACGCGTAACAAATATGAGTCTCCCATTTGGCAAATAACGTCCCAAATCTCCTGTTTTATACAACCGCACTGTTCTACCCTGCAAAAATGGATTTTCTGAATAGGCTAGCTCTGTGCGTTCAGCATCATGGAGATACCCGCGCCCTACTCCAGTGCCAGAAATGTAGATTTCCCCGACACAACCAACCGGAACGGGACGCATCCATTTGTCCAGTACATAGTGCTTCATATTGGCGATCGAGCTTCCCAAGGCCACATAAGGATAATCATCATGCGCATACGAACGATCGATGATTTCATGCATCGTATCATCTGAGCACTCCGTAGCTCCATACGTGTTCACTACGATCACATCGGGATACAGGTCTTGCCACTTTTTGCACAGTGTTACTGGCAATCCCTCTCCGGTAGAAATCATGTATTGCAATTGAGGCAAAGCATGCTGTTCCGGTGGAAGAGTCAGTGCAGCATTGTGCAAAGCTTCTATCATCGCAGGTACCATCTGAAGCACGGTGACACCGTCTCGATTCAAGGCTTGGAGCAATGCATCCGGATCAGTAGCCGTCTCGTTGTCGTAAATCACAAGCTTCCCCCCTGCCATCAAGGGAGCCAGGAATTGCCACACCGATATATCAAAGCAATGGGAAGCATTCTGGACGACAATGCTGTCTTCATTCAGTCCAAGGACATCCATTTTGGCGTAAAGATGATTCAGCATGCCGCTATGCTCGATCATTGCCCCTTTTGGCATACCAGTGGAGCCTGAGGTAAAAAAGACGTTTGCCAAATCATCATGTGCTTGGATGATCTCTGGATTCGATGTATCCAATGCTTGCAAAGAAGAAATGTCCGGGCTTGACCCGTCCCCTTTATTCAGGCAAAACACGACTGGCTTGTGTTCCAATCTGTCTGCCAAGATCATGCTGCGCGCTTGGAAACGCGCCTCGGTCAGTAAGACCTTCGCCTTGCTGTTATCCAGAATCGTCAGGAGACGTTGATCGGGATGGGCTGTATCAAGCGGAACATAAGCCCCTCCTGCTTTCAGCACAGCCAGAATGCCAATCAGCATGTCGATGCTTCTCTCTGCAAATAGGCAAGCAAGATCATTTTGGCCAAATCCTTGTCTTCGGAGCCAATGCGCCAATCGGTTCGAATCCTCATTCAATTCCCCGTAGGTGATGGATTGCTTCCGATCGATAGCAGCAATAGCGTCAGGATTGTGCCTGACCTGCTCTTCTATGATTTGCTGGGCAAATTGCTCCATGCTGCGATTCGACTTCGCAAAATTCCCCATCACCTTTGTCATGATCTGTTGTTCTTCATCCGTTACGATGTTCAGATCACTGATGTTCCTGTCTGCCTCTGAGCAAATCTGCTCGAGCATATGAATGTAATGGGACTGGAGACGTTCCAGATCGCCCTTGGAGGACGCATTCTCATGGAACAATTGAATCTTCATGAGCTGCCCAACCGTTACGACTATCTCCACTGTGTGGAGGCCGCCGCGATAAAGCATGGCAGATTCCTGATGATCTTCTGCACCATTCCGTATCGTCAGTGTCGTTCCAAATATAGGATCAGCTTCTCGGACACCTGCATAGTTACGGACCATATCTAGTGTGGCCATTTCATGTTGCTGCAGTTGTTCCCAGCTTTCCTGAACTTCCTTTACGACATCACCCACTTTTTGATTCGCATGCACTGTCAGGAAGACAGGTAAGCTGTGAGCCAATGGCCCAATAATGGTATTCGCCTCTTTCCATGTTTCGGGTCTGCCAGAGACGGTAACACCAATGACCAGCTTGTCCTCGCCACTGTACATATTCTCCAGCAAGAACCAAGCAGCCTGAAAGATTGCCTCTATGGATACACGTTGCTCGAATGCCATCCTTTTGATGGACGTGGTTAACACTTCGGTAAGAACAGCGTTGCAACTGAGCGGATGACTTGCTTCCTTCTGTGCCCCCTGTACCGGATAAAACACAGACTCGCTTTCATAGCCTTGGAATTGATCTGTCCAAAAGCTTTTGACTCTGGAGCCATCTTGGCTTGACTCCCAAGCAACGTACTCTTTGAATGAGGCCCGCTGGTCAACAGATGGTTGCGTACCCCGTACCCGTTTCAGCCATTCCGCTACAAGAAACTCGCGACTGGCATCGTCCATACATAATGCATGATGGGTCCAGATGAGGACGGATTGATTGGCGTCCATCTGCAAAATCGATACCCGGATTAATGGCCCCTCCTCATACAGAATGGGCTCCTGATGGGATGTAAGCGTAGAGAGATACACTTGCTCTTGCTGTTCAGGAGATAATTCCCGTACATCGTGCCAGTCGATGGGAATGGGTAGCTCCTTCAATACGACTTGTACATGTTTATTTTTGAGCTGGCGGAAAACCGTTCGCATCACTGGCGTCTGGCTGACCAATTCCTTCCACGTTTCTTGAACGCGTTCCAGTTCGAGTCGCTGCTCGATGAGATAGCGCATCGTTGTCATCTTGTCAGGGCGTAATAATTGCTTTTGCACCATGGAAAGCTCTATGACTTCTAGTACGTTCTCTTTTGTTAAATGCTTCAAGCCAGTGCACCCCTTTCGCTACAGAAATAATTGTTCAAAATCATCACTGGTCAGAAATTGGCTGTTCAGATGACTGACTATCTCGCGGATTCTTTGATGGGGCTCGGCTGTCACACTTTCCAACAAGTATTCATATTGGGTGCAGATCCGTTGCACCGTCTCCCTCTTGAATACATTCGCATGATAGGTAATGGCGCCATTTATGTGGTCGTTAGATTCATGGATGCGGAATTGAAAATCAATCGTGGAGGGATCGTTCTCACTCATTTCAAATAAGAGTTGAGGCTCGTGAGGTTTAGGAAAGGACACTTGATGATAATGGGCTTCTTTTAACTTGCTTTGTACTTGCAAAACCAAATCGCCAAGTAGCGGATTGCCTGACAGATCAGCTCGTAAAAGCAAGGCGCTTGGGACATCCTCGCTCTCGTCCCACCCCGCACGAAATGCCAAAGCCAAATCCTCCTTCTCGGTTTCTGCATACAAAAGTACGAGAAATGCGGTCATGAATATCACATAGGAAGAGGTATCCCATACTTCAACTAGTTGAGATATCCCATTCTCCTGCAAGCATGCCCATTCAAACGTCTCTTGCTCGAACTTTATTGAGTCGGTAGAGGGCGGGATGTCGTCCTCCGGCAATATCTTGAGGGAAGGCAAATTGGCAAGGCTTTTCATCCAATCGTTGGGCTTGTCTGCATGTGCAGGGATGCTTTCACAATCATTTTTCAAAAGATAAAGACTGGTGCGTTCAAAGTCGGCAACCCATTTCGCAATGGTTTCTTCATCCAAAATATCCGAATTGTATTCGAAGCCTGCCAATATGTCATGATGGCTGTCCTTTTCAACGACCAAACATAAATCATACTGGGATACATCTTTGCCAATCGGATAGGTGCTTACGGTAAGACCATTGCTATCAAAAGTATTTTGCGCATTGCCTAGCATAATGGCTGCATCTTGCTTAATCGCTTTTTGATGGACGAAAGCCGTTGAAAAAAAGGAAGCATATTTTTTATCGCGGTCATATTGCAATTCAGCTGCAATCAAAGAGATTGGATAGTTTTGATACTGTGAACATAAAGACAATTCTTCATGAATCTGCTTTGCTAACTCACGTAGCGAGCTGTTTTTTGGAATTTTGATTCGCAGGGGAAGCATCACCATACACGGTCCCATGATCGTATGAAACTCTCTTTTTGGCCTGCCGTATCTCGGTACGCCAACAATGATGTCGTCTTGCCCAGCTATCCGATAAAGAAAAGCACTAAAAAGGGATAAATAAATGACATCCGTAGGATATTTGTTTTGTTTATGATACGCAATCAACTCATCCCGGAGTTCGCGGGTAAACGTAAAGAATGATATCCCCCCTTTAAACGAAGGGGTACTCGGACGTTTTTTATCTACCGGTACTTCTAACCTCTCAAGAGTTCCGCCCAATTTCTTTTTCCAAAAAGCTCTCGCAGCTTCGCCTTCTTGGCTGGCTATGTAATTCTGTTCCCACTCCACAAAGTCTGCGTACTGGTGTATTTGAGGTTGCAACTCGTGATCATTGCCGGTTATCAGTAGCTGGTAGATCATCGTAAATTCATCGAGC
This sequence comes from Brevibacillus sp. BC25, assembly GCF_000282075.1. NCBI lineage: Bacteria > Bacillati > Bacillota > Bacilli > Caryophanales > Paenibacillaceae > Brevibacillus > Brevibacillus sp. BC25. The sequence continues at coordinate 56,425 of NZ_AKIX01000124.1, read as the reverse complement.
GTGAGCGAGACACTCCACCCATCAAAGCAGATATGGTGATACTTGAAACTTAAAATACTGCCACTATCTTTATAATCCAGCAATCTGCAACTGAATAACGGCCCCTCTTCCAGCGTAAAAGGCTTGCTGAACTCTTGATTGAAATATTCTCTAATCATCGTGTCGTCCCAGGTAGCGGAAGACACATGTTCAAAATCCACTACGGGCTCGCTATATACTTTTTGGATGGGCTCGTCTTCCAAAACAAATATGGATCGATAGATTTCGTGGCGTTTCACAATCTCGTAAAGAGCACGGATCGTAACCGATACATCCAATCTACTTTCGAATTGGAACAAATACTGCTCCTGATAATATGGACTCATTGGATAAACCAAATAGTGTAGATAGTAATCTTTTTGAGCCTCAGACAGAGGGATGGTTTTGACAAAAGTTTTATCCATCATTCGTAGTCTCCCCGATACGCAACTGCGTAATGGTTGGGCATGCGGCTCTCACCAGCATGCCCCAACAGCCATAAACTAGTTAGCTGAACAGTTCATTGAAATCATATTCTTCAACCAAGTTTATTTGAGACAAGCGCTGCATTGGATTGTCAATCATTTGGCAGATGACATGCTTTAGCTGATCTAGTAACGTATCCATAGCATTCTCGCTGAATGCTTCCGTGTTGTAATGTGCCGTTAACGTCAGTTGGTCATGACGCGTAGACAAAAATAACATCATATCCAATTGATCATCTTGAACGAAGTGACTGCCTTCATATGTTTTGATAATCGTTTCATCCAGAAAACGACGTAACGGACATTCCGTAAAGGTAATTTCAGCTGATTCCGGCTGATTGTTCGATACGTGTTGTCCAATAAAAACAATGGAATACAAACTCTTCTTATCTCCTGTGACGGCTAGTTGATCCTCTACGACCAAATTGTACGGATACTCTTGATTCTCGTACGCACCATATGCGGTTTCTCTTGTTCTGTTCATCATTTCCAATACAGTCGGGTTGCCAGACAAGTCTGTACGCAAAGCGACCGGATTGATTAGCGGACCAATAATTCCTTCAAGGTCAGTCTGCGTACGACCAGATAATGTAGATCCGACAGTAATGATGGTTTGATCCGTGAGGAGTGACAGCCAAATGTTGATAGCCGCAAGCAAGCTCGTATAGACGGTACCACCAGCCATTCGAGTCAATTCTAAAAGTGATTGTCCCGTCACTTGCTCAATGGGAAGCGATGCTACATTTGAAATTCGATTGCCATGAGTGAACGAATGTGTCTCTCGCGGAATGAAAGGTGCCTCTACATTTTGTTGCAGCTGTTTTAACCAATAATCCCGTTGTCGGTTCAATTCTCCATTTTGCAATCGTGTTTGCTGCCACAAGGTGTAATCCATATAATCCAATGGTTTGGAAAACTCCTTTTGCACACCACTTTTTACTTGTTGATAAATGTACGCGAGATCATTGATAAACACATCTAACGACCAGCCATCAAATCCAATATGATGAGCGCTCAAGATGAGGAAATGCTTCGTTGATGTAACACGATACAAAGTCATCCGGAAGAAAGACTCTCGCGAAAAATCAAATGGCTTGTACAGAGCAGATTGCAAATCCATTTTGATGCGCTGCTCGCCTTCCGTCACAGATAAGGAAGACAAATCTACAAACGCATTCTCAACCTCAAGGTCGTTATGCACTTTTTGATACAATTGCCCTTCGGTTTCTATAATCGTCGTGCGCATGATTCTGTGACGTTCAAACATGAGGCCCATAGACCTGTGCATAGAATGACTGTCAACGGGACCAGCTACTTCAAAGAGGTAAACCCCTCCTACTGCTTCTTGGTCACTGAATTTTGCATGGAACCATTGTCTTCTTTGCCCGTGCGATACTTCGAACAAGGAGACATCTGTCTGAGTTTCCACGCGCGATACTTCATGGATGCGGGTATTCGTTTCACTGCCTCGCTTGATCTCGGATATACGAGCGGCAATCGCTTCAATGGTTGGAAACTCAAATATTGTGCGCAATGGTATGTCCATCCCAAAAACGGTTCGCATGCGGGAGATGACTTGCGTAGCCAATAAGGAATGTCCACCTCTATCAAAGAATGAGTCCTTGATCGAAATCTGATCCACCTGCAATATATCGCACCAGATGGAGTGTATAAGTTCCTCAGGTATCGTGCGCGGCTCAATGATCGAGAAATCGCTTGGTCTCACATCTGGTAATTCCAGTTTATTTCGGTCAATTTTTCCACTCGTAGTTTTAGGAATGCTGTCCAACTTCATGAAATAAGTTGGAATCATATAAGCAGGCAAATGCTCCTTCAGGAATCCCCGCCATTCGTTTACATCCCCGTCCCCTACGATATAAGCAGCCAATTCGGTAGCTGACCTGTCGTTTTTAACAGAAATAACGGCGACTTCACGAACAGACGGATGCCTACTTAATGTGGATTCAATTTCACCCAACTCCACCCGCATGCCCCTAATCTTGATTTGATTATCTTGTCTGCCTACGAATTTAATGTTGCCCGAAGGTAGGAAGCACCCCTTGTCTCCAGTTCGATATATTCTTTCTCCTGGTACAAACGGATTCTCCATAAATACTTCTTGGGTTTTCTCGCTATTATGCAGATAGCCTCTGGCCAATCCACGGCCACCAATATAAAGGTCGCCAATGACGCCAATTGGGACAGCCTTCATATTTTGGTCAAGAACATAGACCCTGTTGTTATCAATCGGCTTGCCTACACTCACACAATCCTTTTCCAACACGTCCATTGGCGAGCATGTGTAAAGGGTGGAGTCGATCGATACTTCTGTGGCCCCCCACGTATTATGGAGTTTGGCATTTAGCTTTTTAAAGAACTTGCCTACTGTTTCGGGTAATAGCGCCTCACCACTGGAGATGACATTTTTTAATTTGTGCAAGTTGGATGCATCCTCTGGAGTAAGGGCGTCCACAAACATATTGAGCATGCTCGGTACAAATTGAATGCACGCTACCTGATAGTGAATAGCAGCCTGGATAATCGCCTCAGGGTCCCGATGCAGCCATGGTTCCAAGAGTGATATCCGTCCCCCTACAGACAATGGCCAAAAAAACTCAACAGCTGCATCATCAAATGTTAATGTGGTTTTTTGCAGAACAGACTCACCCTGCTCCAAGCCATGTTGTCGCTGCATCCATAACATGCGATTTACCCAACCATAATGGTGGTTTTCAACGCCTTTCGGATTTCCCGTCGATCCTGACGTGTAATAAATCGAAACCAAATCTGTCGGTTTTACGGTTTGCTCCGGCAATCTCTCCGGCATGCTTGCTATTTTTTCTTTTTCCGCTTGGGAATCTATACATCTAACATGAGTGGCTTGTCCAAACAGGTTCATGAACTCCAGCTCAGATATACAAATATTGGTTTTGGAGCTTTCCAACAGTTTCGTCATCCTCGCTTGCGGCATTTCAGTATCCAAGGGGAGAAATGCTCCGCCAGCCTTTACGATGCCGAGAATCGAGATGACAAGCTCAATGGAGCGATTCATACATATCCCGACAGGCGTATTGGGTCCAACCCCCAGCATAATCAGATAGTGCGCCAACTGGTTAGAACGTCTATCCAGTTCTTCATAGGTCATTTTTTCACTGCCATATTCAGCTGCTATGAGTTCCGGTGTCTTTTTTGCTTGTTCGATAAACAAATCATGCAGGCATGTATTCTCCGGAATGGCGACTGCTGTATCATTCCACTCCACGAGGATTTTGTGACGTTCTTTCTCGCTCAACAATTCTAGCAAGGCTATCGGCACGTCCGGTGCGTTCACCAGCTCTTGCAACCAATTCGCGAAGTGGTCTGTCATTTTTTCAATGGTGGATGGATCAAATAGATCCGTGTTATAGATCATGTTCATCTCGAGACCGTCCTCAGACTCACCCATGGATAACTGAAGATCAAATTTCGCCACATTGATCTGGACCGGCATTTTTTCTAATTGCCCACTGGACGTGCGATAGACATCCGCTTTCATTTCTGCCCATGTGAATACCGTCTGAAATACCGGGGAGTAGCTAGTATTGCGTTCCAGTTGCAGCATTTCTACGATTTTTTCAAACGGGACATCCTGGTACTCCTGTGCCTGTAGAGCTTTTTCTTTTACTTGGGCAAGCAATTGCTTGAACGTTGGATTGTCTTGGAGGTTCGCCCGGTAGACGAGCGTATTGACGAAAAAGCCAATCAATCCTTCGATTTCCTTTACATTTCGGTTCGCTATGGGGCTGCCCACCAAAATATCAGTCTGTCCGGTATATCTGGATAAAAAGCCTTGATAAGCGGCCATCAGAGTCATGAATAAGGTCGTATTCTCCTGCCGACTGAGTGCTTTCAGCTTCTCAAGCAGTTCAGTTGCCAGCACCATCTTATGCATACTTCCGGCATAGGTTTGAATGCTTGGTCTTGGTCGATCGATTGGTAATTGCAAGACAGGAAGCTCTCCGGACAACTCCGCTTTCCAATAGTCGAGTTGTTGGCCCATCACTTCATCCGTCAGCCATTCGCGCTGCCATACGGCGAAATCAGCGTATTGAATTGGCAATTCTGCCAGCTCCGCACGTACCCCACTCTCTGCTTCCTCGTACAAGGCCAGCCATTCTTCCAATAAGATATCCTCTGACCAGCCATCCGTAATGACGTGATGCATCGTGCACAGCAAAAGGAACTCATCCTCTTCCGCGACGATTAGCTTGGCTTGAATCAAAGGTCCCCGCTGTAGATCAAATCTTCTGTCTGCTTCCTGCATGATAGTATCGTGGATTTGCTCTTCTTTTTCGGCGGTAGATCGATCACGTAGATCAATCACCGGCAACATTCGATACACATGGGGTTCAATGACCTGGTAAGGCTGACCCCCTTCATTCGAAAACATGGTGCGCAAGATGTCATGGCGTTGCAGAAGCGCATTCCATCCAGTTTCCAGCGCCTGCACATTCCACTGCCCTGTTAAGCGCCACATGTGTGGAACGTTGTACGCCGTACTCTCCGGTTCTAATTGATGTAAAAACCATAGACGCTGCTGGGCATGCGATAACGGCAGCTTTTCTAGATGCGAGGCTTTCGTAATAGCTGGTGTCTGTTCTCTTTTTCCATCCCGGCCCAGCTCCATGATCTTGGCGTCTAGGCTTGCGATCGTCGGGCATTCAAACAGGATGCGCAATGGGATAGACAGATGGAAAGCTTCCTGCAAGCGGGAAATGACCTGCGTCGCAAGCAACGAGTGACCACCCAAATCGAAAAAGGAATCGTGGATACTCAATCGTTCCGTTTCTGTTTTTAAAACTTCACGCCAAATCGATGCGATCCGATTCTCTGTATCCGTACGTGGCGCGACAAATTCATCCTTCATCGTGCGCATTTCTGGTAGCGGCAATGCTTGACGGTCCACCTTCCCGTTAGCTGTCAGTGGGAAAACGTCCATTTTCACAAAATAGGAAGGGACCATGAAAGACGGCAATTGTTCACTCGCATACCGTCTCCATTCATCGACATCCCCGTCTCCCGCGATATAAGCAATCAGACGTTTATCATCCGCTCCATATTCATGTACAAGGACGACGGCATCTCTTACGCTCTCATACTGGTTGAGGACAGCTACAATCTCACCAATCTCGATCCGGTTCCCTCTTATTTTTACCTGATTATCTTTTCGCCCGATAAATTCGATTCCTCGCCCCGGTACATATTTCACCAGATCGCCCGTCCTGTATAATCTCACTTCAGGGTCTGAATGAAATGGATGCGGAATAAATTTCTCTTGGTTCATCTCCGGTCGATTCCAGTATCCGAAAGCTAGTCCCTTGCCTCCCACATACAATTCCCCAACGAGACCGTCAGGAACTACCTTTAACATTTCGCTTAAGATATACACCTCTGTATCATCGATCGGTCGACCGATTGGAACGGAGTGCTGGATAGCGCTCTTATTTTTTATAGGATAATAGCAAGTAAATGTCGTGTTTTCAGTCGGGCCATACCCGTTAATCACCAATGTATCTGGTAATATATCCAAGGCACGTTGCGCATGCTTGGCGGACACGATGTCGCCGCCAGCCAGTAATTGACGCACCCCTTTTAAATCTTCGATCCGGTAATCGATCATTTGATGAAAAACACCTGCGGTTAGCCATAGCGTGCTGATTTTTTCGTCACGCAACACCTGTCCCAACTCTTCAAGTGACAGACCGTGAAATGGATAAATCACCAATTTCGCGCCATTTAGCAAGCTCCCCCATATTTCGAAGGTCGCCGCATCAAATGAGATCGACGCGAGTTGCAGCATGGTTTCATCCGGTGTGAGTGATACATAAGAGACTTGCTTCGTAAGTCGGATCACCCCTCGATGAGGGATGAGTACCCCTTTGGGATTTCCTGTGGAACCGGATGTATACATCAAATAGGCAAGGCTCTCCGAATTCGTATTCTCGCCTACATTCGCATCTGATTCCTGGTTGATCTCGCTAGCGTCCAGATCGGGACAAACGATTTTCAATCCGTCCGGCAGTCTGGACACCAAGCTTTCTTGTGTTAGTACAATCGAAATGCTTGCATCTTGCAGCATATAAAACAATCGTTGCTCTGGGTAGGCAGGGTCAAGCGGAACATAGGCACCGCCTGCCTTTAAAATAGCGACCATACTGATGATCATTTCAAACGAGCGATCCATGCACAAGCCAACTCGGCTCTCTGCTCCTACTCCGCACTTTCTTAAATAATGCGCCAATTGATTTGCTCTGCTATTAAGCTCTCTATAGGACAGGCTAGTGCCTTTGTATACTAATGCAGTGGCGTCAGGATGAAGCTCCACTTGTTCTTCAAATAATGAGGAGATGGAATCTTGCATGGAGACTGTAGCCCCATCATTTTTTCCAAAGCCACTGCTAGTGTGATTCCATTCGAGTAAGAGTTTGTGACGGTCTTCCTCGGTTAACAATTCCAACAAGGCAATCGGCATATCCGGTGCGTTTACAAGTTCTTGTAACCAATGCGCGAAGCGGTCTGTCATTTTTTCAATCGTGGATGGATCAAATAAATCCGTGTTGTAGATCATGTTCATCACCAGGCCGTCTTCGGACTCACCCATGGATAACTGAAGATCAAATTTTGCCACATTGATCTGAACTGGCATTTTCTCTAATTGTCCACTGGACGTGCGATAGACATCCGCTTCCATTTCAGCCCATGTGAACACCGTCTGAAATACCGGGGAGTAGCTTGTATTGCGTTCCACTTGCAGCATCTCGACGATTTTTTCAAACGGAACATCTTGGTACTCCTGTGCCTGTAGAGCTTTTTCTTTTACTTGGGCAAGTAATTGCTTGAACGTAGGATTGTCTTGGAGGTTCGCCCGGTAGACAAGCGTATTGACGAAAAAGCCAATCAACCCCTCGATTTCCTTTACATTACGGTTCGCTATGGGGCTACCCACTAAAATATCGTTTTGTCCGGTATATCTGGATAAAAAGCCTTGGTAAGCAGCCATCAGAGTCATAAATAAGGTGGTATTCTCTTGCCGGCTGAACGCTTTCAGCTTCTCAAGCAGTTCAGTTGCCAGTACAATCTTATGCATACTTCCGGCATAGGTTTGAATGCTTGGTCTTGGTCGATCGATCGGCAATTGCAAGACAGGAAGCTCTCCGGACAACTCCGCTTTCCAATAATCGAGTTGTTGGCCCATCACCTCATCCGTCAGCCATTCGCGCTGCCATACCGAGAAATCAGCGTATTGAATAGGCAATTCTGGCAGCTCCGCACGAGTTCCGCTTTCTACTTCCTCATAAAAGGACAGCCATTCTTCCAATAAGATATCTTCAGACCAGCCATCCGTAATGACATGATGCATCGTGCACAGCAAAAGAAACTGGTCATCTTCAACGACGATTAATTTGACTTGAATCAAAGGTCCTTGCTGTAGATCAAACCTTTTGTCTGCTTCCTGTTCGATATAGTCGTGGATTTGCTCTTCTTTTTCAGTAGCAGGTCGATCACGTAGATCGATCACTGGTAACGTTTGATACGCATAGGGTTCAATGACCTGGAAAGGTTGACCCCCTTCATTCGAAAACACAGTGCGCAAGATGTCATGGCGTTGAAGGATTGCATTCCAGCCCGTTTCCAGTGCACGCACATTCCACTGCCCTGTTAAACGCCACATGTGAGGAACGTTATAGGCCGTACTCTCCGGTTCCAGTTGATGTAAAAACCATAGACGCTGCTGGGCATGCGATAACGGCAGCTTGTCTCGATGAGAAACTCTCGTAATAGCTGGTGTCCGTTCTCTTTTGCCATCCCGGCCAAGCTCCATAATTTTGGCATCTAGGCTTGCGATCGTCGGGCATTCAAACAGGATGCGCAACGGGATAGACAGATGAAAGGCATCCTGCAAGCGGGATATGACCTGCGTCGCAAGCAGCGAGTGTCCGCCCAAATCGAAGAAAGAGTCATGGATACTAAGACGCTCCACCTTTAAAATTTCATGCCAAATCTCTGCGATCCTATTCTCTGTATCCGTACGTGGTGCGACAAATTCATCCTTCATCGTGCTCATTTCTGGCAACGGCAATGCTTGACGGTCTACCTTCCCATTAGCTGTGAGCGGGAAAGCGTCCATTTTCACAAAATAGGAAGGGATCATGAAAGGTGGCAATTGTTCACTCGCATACCGTTTCCATTCATCGATATCCCCATCTCCCGCGATATAAGCAATCAGACGTTTATCATCGGATCCATATTCATGTACAAGAACGACGGCTTCCCTAACATTCTCATACTGATTGAGAACAGCTACGATCTCACCGAGCTCGATCCGGTTCCCTCTTATTTTCACTTGATTATCTTTTCGACCGATAAATTCGATTCCTCGCCCCGGCACAAATTTCACCAAATCGCCTGTTCTGTACAATCTCGCTTCAGGGTCTGTCAGAAAGGGATGCGGAATAAATTTCTCTTGATTCAACTCCGGTCGATTCCAGTATCCGAAAGCGAGTCCCTTTCCCCCCACATATAATTCACCCACAAGACCAACAGGAACGAGCTTTTGCTTATCATTTAGGATAAAGACCTCGGTATCATTGATGGGTCGACCGATCGGAACGGAATGTTGAATCTCGCTCTTCTGCTTTATGTGATAAAAGCAAGTAAATGTCGTATTTTCTGTCGGGCCATACCCATTAATCACCAGTGTATCTGGTAACATGTCTAAGGCTCGTTGGGCATGCTTGGCGGACACGATGTCGCCGCCCGTCAACAATTGACGCACTCCTCTTAAATCTTCGATCCGGTAATCGATCATTTGATGAAAGACGCCTGCGGTTAGCCATAACGTGCTGATTTTTTCGTCACGCAACACCTGTCCCAACTCTTCAAGAGACAGACCGTGAAATGGATAAATCACCAATTTCGCGCCATTTAGCAAGCTCCCCCATATTTCGAAGGTCGCCGCATCAAATGAGATCGACGCTAGTTGCAGCATGGTTTCTTCCGGTGTGAGCGATACATAAGAGGCATGCTTCGTAAGTCGAATCACCCCTCGTTGAGGGATGAGTACCCCTTTGGGATTTCCTGTCGAACCGGACGTATACATCAAATAGGCAAGGCTTTCCGAAGTCGTACTCTCGCCTACATTCGCATCTGATTCTTTGTTGATCTTGCTAGCGTCCAGATCGGGACAAACGATTTTCAATCCATCTGGCAGTCTGGGCACCAAGCTTTCTTGTGTCAGCACAATCGAAATGCTTGCATCTTGCAGCATATAAAGCAACCGTTGCTCAGGGTAGGCAGGGTCAAGCGGGACATAAGCCCCGCCTGCCTTTAAAATAGCGACCATACTGATGATCATTTCAAACGATCGATCCATGTACAAGCCAACTCGGCTCTCTGCTCCAACCCCGCACGATTTTAAATAATGTGCCAATCGATTCGCTCTGCTGTTAAGCTCCTTGTAGGTAAGGCTTGCATCTTTGTATACCAATGCAATGGCATCAGGATGAAGTTCCACTTGTTCTTCAAATAATGCGGTAATGGAATCTTGCATACAGCACCTCCTAATGATTACTCCACATTTCCAGCAGTTGTTTTTCTTCCTCTTCTGAAATCAATCGCAAGCCTTCTATTGACTCCTCAGGATATGCCATCACTTGCTCGAGCCAATTCACAAAATGTCCGATCATTCGTTCTATGCTGGACGGATTAAATAGGTCTGTATTGTAGCCAAATGAAATCGTCAACGAGTGCTCTGAATTGACTTCTATTGAAATTGACAAATCAAATTTGGCAACCTTGATGGTACTTTTCACTGGTTTAATTTTTCGATTTGGCCATTGCTTTACGTTTCTCAGGTGGTTCTGCATCGTAAAAATCGTTTGGAAGACAGGGGAGTAACTGGCATTTCGCTCTGGCTGAAGAGCCTCTACTATTTTTTCAAAGGGCACATCCTGATTTTCTTGCCCGCGCAACGTTTTTTCTTTGACTTGGGCCACCAATTGCCTGAAGCTTGGATTGTCATCGACGTTCACTCTGTAAACCAGCGTGTTTACAAAGCACCCGATTAACCCTTCCATTTCTTTTCGAGTGCGATTCGCAACCGGGCTTCCTACTAAAATGTCTGTTTGTCCGGTATAGCGAGAGAGAAAGCCCTGATAGGCAGCCAGTAATGTCATGAACAGGGAAGCACCCTCTTGCTTGCTGAAAGCTTTTAGCTTTTCTAATAATGCAGGTGCCAAATCGATATGCTGCATGTCCCCTACATACGTTTGAATGGCTGGTCGTGGACGATCGAATGGCAACTGAAGCACCGTAAGATCGTCCGCAAGTTCATTTTCCCAATACGCCACTTGCTCTTTCATCGTCTCATCCGATAGCCATTGTCTTTGCCATACAGCAAAGTCCCCATATTGAATGGATAACGGTGGCAGATCGGCAGGCGTTCCGCTGACTGCTTCTTCATAAAACGCCATCCACTCGTCCAACAAGATATCCTCTGACCAGCCATCGAAAACAATATGATGTACGGTACAAAGAAGAACATACTCCGATTCATCCTGCTTAATCAGCTCGGCTTCAATCAACGGTCCTTGACTCAAGTCGAATACGCGATCAGCACTCCGTTGAATAGAATGCTGGACCTGCTTTTCTCTTTCATCCGCGGAGAGACTGCTTACATCCATGACAGGCAATGCTCTTGGTTGATGCGGCTTAACGAGCTGTACAGGGACGCCATTTTGTTTTGCGAATACGGTACGAAGCATTTCGTGACGTTCAACCAATTGGTTAAATCCTGTTTCTAATCCTGCAAGATCCCACGAACCGCTTAAGCGCCATACATAAGGGATGTTATAGACGTTGCTTCCGGGCTCCAGTTGGTCAAAAAACCACAACCGGTGCTGCGCAAAAGATAACGGGATCGGTTCCGTTCTATCCACTTGCAGGAGCGCAGGCAAGTGAACCATTTTCTCTCCTTGTCGCAATTCGGTTAGCCGCTTAGCCAAGCCCTCAATGGTCGGGCAATCAAAGATCGCTCGGAGAGGTAGATGTTGACCAAACACTTCTCGTATGCGCGATACAACCTGTGTTGCCAACAGGGAATGTCCGCCCAATTCAAAGAACGAATCAAATACCCCAATTTGGTTTACTCTTAAAATTTCACTCCATATGAGTGCGAGCAATTCTTCCGTTGAGTTTCGCGGCGCTGTGTAGTGATGGCTTACAATGTGGATCTCAGGCAGTGGCAATGCTTTACGATCTAATTTCCCACTCGATGTGAGCGGCATTTCCCCCACCCGTACAAAATAAGAAGGAATCATATAAGGCGGTAACTGTTTCTGCAAATGACTTTTTAGTGTCTCGACCTCTGATGCCCCACTGTAATAAGCAATTAATCGTTTATCCCCCGGCTCATATTCATGGGCAATGATTGCAACTTCTCCTGCCCCTTGCTGCTTCCTCATAACCGCTTCGATTTCACCTAATTCAATCCGATAACCGCGAATTTTCACTTGATTATCCATACGCCCGATGTACTCAATATTGCCGTCTGGCATCCACCGCGCGTAGTCACCTGTCTTGTATAGCCTTTCAGATCGATTGCCAAAAGGATTCGGGACAAAACGTTCAGCTGTTAACTCTGGCTTTCCAATATACCCTCGTGCAAGACCTATACCCCCAATAACCAATTCTCCCGTCACGCCTACTGGTTGCAGGTCCCCTTCCCTATTGAGGATGTAAGCTTGAATATTATCCATAGGCTTACCAATAGGGATTACCTTGCTATCGGCCTGGCAATCATAGTAGGTCACTTCGATTGTCGTTTCCGTAGGACCATACAGATTGATGAGAGTCGTATGATTCCGTTGCCCGATTAATTGATGAAAACGTTGAACCTGTTCCGTACTCAAAGCTTCCCCGGTCGTATAAACTCGCTGTAAAGTTTTGATTTCCTCTGCGCAATCCACGTTTTCCAAATGGTCCAAAAAGATACTGAGCATAGATGGAACAAAATGAATATAAGTTACTTGGTGCTGGGCAACCGTTTTGATAATAAGCTCCGGGTCTTTTTCTGCATGGGGTGCGAGGAAACATAGTTTGCTGCCAGTGAAAAACCATAGGACTAACTCCGTTACGGAAACATCAAAACAATAGGGAGTTTTTTGCATAATGGTGTCATGCTCGTTCATGGGATAGCGATGGACCATCCAGTTCATCCGATTGACAACCGAGCCATGTTCGATCATGACTCCTTTTGGTGCTCCCGTCGAACCTGAGGTATAGATGACGTACGCCAAATTTTTCGAATGGGCAATGGACTTGAGATTATCGCATTCCACATCCTGATCTGGCCTATTCTCTTCCAATAACAGAACGGGTCCATTGAAATCGATCGCTGTCTTGAATTTCTCTTGCATAACGACGACCTTCGTATCGCTATCCCGGAGAATATAGGACAGTCTTTCTTTCGGAGCTACTGTGTCCATCGGCATGTACGCTCCACCCGCTTTTAGAATGGCAAGAATACCAATCATCATGTCGGAAGAACGCTCACTCATTAACCCTACTAATGTATCCGGCTTCACTCCCAGATTTCGCAATTTGCTTGCCAGGAAGTTTGCCCTGTTGTTTATTTGCCTGTAAGTCCATTGTTCGTTGCCGAATACAACCGCCATTCGCTCTGGTGTCCGGGCAGCTTGCTCCTCGAATATTTGATGGAGCGTTTTCTGATCCTCAAACGCAGCAGCCGTGTCATTCCACTCTTGGAGGATTTGGTTCTGCTCAGAAGCGGTCAGCATAGGCATGGAATGCAACGTCCGGTCACTGTGCGCAAGAACGCTTTTCAGCAATTTAATATAATGCGCAAACATGCGGCGCATAGTAGATTCGTCATACAAATCCGTATTGTATTCCCAGTCAAGGCTTATACTTCCGTATTCATCCTTTGTTAAAAGGGAAGAAGCGAGCTCCTCGTGATTCGTCACTACGACGTTGATATCAAATTTGGCCGATCCGTTGCTAATGCCTTCGGTGAGTTGAATATTCAGATTGGATACAGGTAGATGAGTGACTTTTGCATCCTGGAAACTAAACATGACTTGGAATAGAGGGTTGCGGCTTTGATCACGCTTCAGCTTTAAGGCATCGACTACTTGATCAAAAGGAATCTCTTGATTCTCGTATGCTTCCAAAGCTGACATCTTCACGTCTTGCAATACATCCCGGAACGTCATATTGTCGGTAAATTGCTGACGGATCACAATATTGTTAACAAACATCCCGATCAATTCTTCCGTGTCTTTCCAGCGCCGATTCGCGATACCCGAACCTACTATAATGTCTTCTTGATTGGAATAACGATGGAGCAAGGTTTGAAACGCAGCCATCATGACCATGAATAAGGTCGTGTTTGTTTTCATGCAGTAATCACGCAGTTGAAGATACAGTTCTTCCGGTATTAATTGGGTGAACATATTCCCGTTAAAGGTTTGATTTACTGGTCGTGGCCTGTCAGTGGGCAGTTCCAGAACCCCATTGGCCCCTTGCAGTAGATTCCTCCAGTACGTTAACTGCTTGTTTTCCTTGCCGCGCTTAAACAACTCATTTTGCCACACGCAATAGTCTGCGAATTGAATCGGCAACTCAGCCAATGGAGATGGTTTATTTTCAAGATAGGCACTGTACAGCGTAAACAGCTCTTTTAAAAATTTGCGGAACGACCATCCATCATGAATCAGATGATGCTCCACAAACAAAATGACGGAATCCAACTCAGAAATCTTGTAAACAATCCAGCGCGCCAATGGCAGCTGCGCGATATCAATCGGCTTTTTGATCTCCATTTGGATCAATCTATGGACTTCAGCAGCACGATCCCTCTCAGGTAAGTGCGAAACATCCATAACAGGCAATTCCACATCGAAAGGTTCATAGATCACCTGATACGGTTGTCCATTTTTCTCATGAAATACGGTTCGGAATATTTCATGTCTGCGCACAATCTCCGTAAAACATTTATTGAGAATGGGGAGCTCCAGCATCCCACGCACTTTCATTGTGGCTTGAAAAATATAAGCCAAATTATTAGCGCTTAACTGTTCTAAAAACCACACTCTTTCTTGCGAATAAGAAAGCGGCAATTCTCGATCTCGTGATACCCTCTTTATGGCAGGTAATGTATCCACTGCATTTACCTCATCTGCGGCAGTTACGATCGGCACGATGCTCCGAATCGTCGGATGTGTAAACAGAGCAGATAACGGAATCTCTTTCTTGAAAAGAGCACGGATTCTGGCAATAACCTGAGTCCCCAACAGCGAATGTCCGCCTAATTCAAAGAAATTATCCTCGACTCCAATCTCATCGTATCCGAACAAATCCTTCCAAATGTCCAAGAGCTTCGTTTCCCATTCTGTTTCCGGTTTTACATATTCCGTCGAAACATGCGGGCGACTATTGCCTACCTCTGGCAGTGACTTACGATCAATTTTTCCGCTGGGCGTAAGCGGGAAAACATCCATTTTCACAAAATAGGCCGGAACCATGAACTCTGGAAGCTGAGCCTTTAGATAATCACGCCATTCTGTTACCGTTCCAGACCCTATCACATAAGCGATCAGCTTGTTATTTTCATAGGCGTCTTTTTTCGCGACAATGATTGCTTGCTCAACAGTCGAATGATTGCCTAAAGTGACTTCAATTTCCTCCAGCTCAATTCTGTACCCTCTCACTTTTACCTGGTTGTCATTCCGCCCGATATACTCCAAGTTTCCGTCGGCCAAGTACCGAACCAAATCTCCCGTTCGATACAAATGCGAGTCTGATCCCGCACAATACGGGTTGGAAATAAAGCGTTCCTTTGTCAATTCAGGACGGTTCAAGTAACCTCTTGCTACGCCTGATCCGCCGACATAGAGTTCTCCAGCAACTCCGACAGGTTGAATTTGCAAATGCTCGTTCAACACGTATAACTGTGTATTGGCATTCGGTTTCCCAATGGGTATTTGCGTGTGTGTTTCACCTGGGTGGCATTTGAAGCTGGCAACCTCGACTGTCGTCTCTGTCGGCCCATAAGTGTTGTATAAGGTTGTACCATGAGGAATGGTCAAAAGATCGATACTTTTCGTAACAACAGGAGGCGGAAGCACTTCCCCCCCAACCGTGATGTATTTCAAGGAGGATAATGCAGCAGGAGAACCATGATTTTCCATATAATCCAATACGGCTTTCAGCATAGACGGCACAAACTCAAGATGGGTAATTTGATGCGTCTCGACTGCTTTCACAAGTAAGGCGGGGTCTTTCTCATCGCTGTTCGGGAGGATGTACAAGCTAGCACCTTTCAACATCCACCAAAAGAGTTCCCAAACAGAAGCATCAAAGGAAACAGACGTTTTTTGCAAAAGCCTGTCCATCTGTAATAGCGGACTGCGACTCTCCAGCGTTTGAAGAAAATTCATAACGGAATGATGCTCAATCATTACGCCCTTCGGATTTCCTGTCGAACCGGAGGTATAGATGACATAAGCAAGATTGTGGCCGTTTACTTCCATTGCAGGGGGCTCCGTGCTTTCATTCGACAAAATTTCGCAATAATCCGACAATTTTACCATTTTTATTCCGTCAGGCACTTTCGTCGCGGATACTTCATCCGCAATCACTACTTGTAAAGCTGCATCTTCCAAAATATAGTGGAGTCTTTGAACGGGATAAGCAGGATCGATCGGTACATAAGCGCCTCCTGCTTTCAACACACCCAATATGCTCACGATCATTTCAATGGAACGCTCTTGGCATATTCCCACCAGCACTTCACTCTTTACCCCAATCTTTCGGAGGTAATTCGCTAATTGATTTGAGCGGAGATCCAATTCCCTATAGGTCATCTTCTCTTGTTTAAAAACGAGCGCAATGGCATCGGGATTCCGATTGGCTTGGGAATCAAAGGCAGTCAAGATTGTGTCAGGAACATTCGTGGGTTCATCCTTCCTGCACCACTCGTCTACCAGTTCTCTCTCTTGGTTTTTGGTTATCAGTCTCAATAAATCGATAGGAGTCTCGACATCAGTGACTACTTGTTCGATCCAGTTACAAAAATTCTCGATCATTCGTCGTATCGTTTGTTGTGTAAACAGGAAGGAATTATATGTAAATGTTATGCGCATTCCCTCAGCCTCTTCGACATCAACACGCAGCTCTACATTTTCTATTTGGGAATCGACAAAAAGTCTGTTATTCTCATCCCCGGCTTTTCCCACTCTTAAAAAGGTATGAAATAATTTCATAGTTTCGGAGCTATTGGCAAGCTTCTCCTCAATCCCATTCTCTTTGACATCGTTCAACAGCTGCTTAAAATTTGTCGTTCCAGCTACAATCACTCGACTTGCAAAAAAGGCAGAACTATCACCCGCTATCGCACCAATCCGAATGTCGTTTTGCCCCGTATATCTGTAAAGATAGCTATGGTATGCAGCCAAGAATAGCGTAAACATGTTGGTCTCTTCTTGTATGCAAAGTAAACTCGCTTTCTCCCCTACCTTTTTTGACAGATCAATCGATTGCGTCTCTTCCGCATAGTGAGCATTCTTATGTCTGGGGACATCAAACGGAAGCTGCAGTAATGGAGCCTCTCCTGCCAATTCTGAAAGCCAATGATTCACTTGATCTTCCATGGTCATGGTTATCCTCCCTTTTTGAGCTTGATAATGAAGGGGGAACCCTCTAAAATTATGAAGTTCCTCTCCCGCTCTGCTTGATCAGACTTTTAAAATGGATATTGGTCGGTAAGCCTTCCCCTCCTTTACAAAGTAGGCGTTGACTCATCGAATCGTCCACGATAAAGACTGGACACCCGATTGGTTAAGGTGAAGCAATTAAGCAGCGTCAAAAAAGGCCAGAATAGTTGACCAAACAAACATGTTTTTTCCAAATTTCATAGTGCATGTTCAAAGCGGCTACAAACGAGATGTGAAAGGGAAGGTAAATGAATCGAATTGCTATGAATTCGCGTCAAAAGTGGAGTAGTGTTTTGAATACAGTTGAGTATGAAACACCTATGAAGGACAACCTTGCAATTGAAGGTAAATTGTTCTTTCGAATCGTGGAAAGGCAGCTTCAGATTCTATTAGGTAGAGGGGAATTTTTAGAACAATTACCTATTAAAAGCATAAAATGTAATAGTTTGCCATTTAATGGCATTATATCATATCTGAATTTTATGTCAAATATTAGCATAGACATTGGTTTATCATAAAACAAAAATAGACATGTTTACCTTCTCGGGTTGGCTGGTGTAGAAATTGATCGATACCTGAGAAGGTTGAACATGTCTATTTTCTTTGTAGAAATTTGCTTACTCGATACGTAAAATCATTAGCTTTGAAAAAGGGTATACCCGCCTACTCCTATCGAGACTACAAATAAAATACCGAAGTACCACTTCGTAAATCGAAGACTGAACCACGAGCCTTCCCACCATAAGATCCCCAAAAAAATAGCGCCAACCATGATGCTAGTTGCAAAAGCAATGAGTGCATTTTCCATATTTCTTCACCTTTTAAACAGAATGGAAAAGAGGCTGCCATCCACAGTAGATCGAACAGCCTCTTTTCATTTACCTGACCGTAATGTTAATCGTAATGGTCTCGCCGCCGTATTCCACAGTAATGGTTGTTTTACCAGATTCCAGTGCGGTCACGACACCATTTTCTATGGTCGCAATCTCAGGATCTTCCACTGTCCATTCAGCATCCTTGGTGACGATCTCCTCGTATCTATTTTCATAGACCGCATACAGGACGATCTCTTCAGTATTGTCTGCCTTCAAGCGCAGGGAAGAGCGCGATACTCGCAAATCTTTCACTTTCTTTTCCTCTACGACGAGCACACGATTGGTTACCTTTTTACCGCCATATTTCGCAGTAATGACAGCCTTCCCTTCAGCCAACGCTGTCACTTTACCCTCTTTTGTTACTTCGATGACCTCTTCGTCGCTAGAGGACCAAGTTGCTTTTTCTGTTACCTCTTCGGTGTTCTTGTCACTGAAGACGGCTGTCAGCGTTAGCTGCTTCTCCTCATCGATCTCCAGCACCAAATCCTTGAAGGAACTCGTCAACGAACGAATAGTTTTCTTAGAAACCGTCACCGGAATCTCCAGTTCCTCGCCCATATAGCGAACGGTAACGATGTCTTCTCCCTCTTCTTTGCCTGCCGTAATGCGGCCCTGCTTGACGTTAACTAGTCCATTTTCCGTGTCGTATTCAACATTTTTGTCTCTCGTGATGTCTTTGCGTTTTTTGCCCTCTACCTTATAAAGTCGTAAGGTTGTCGTTACTCTTGGCTTAATCCAGAAGGACGGTTCGTTTGTTTCCAACTGGAAGGCAGCTCTTTCCTTAACGGAAACCTCCACCGAATCGGTTTTGTTCCCGTCCACGGTCGTCACTGTAATCGTCGCAGTTCCAGGAGCTACAGCCGTGATCTTGCCTTCCTCATCTACCTCGACGATCTCAGAGTCGCTGCTTTCCCACTTGACTCGTTTGTTGGTAGCATTCGCTGGTTTTACAGTAGCTCGAAGGCTTTCTGTATCGCCAACACGCAGCGTTAACTCCTCTTCCTCCAACTCAACTCCGGTGACCGGCTCTCCCGTTGGCGGATTCGGCACATATAGCTCAATGGAATCATCCAGTTCGACCGTGTTTCCTGCCTGGTCGCGAAGCTGGATCAGAACTTTTTTCGTGCCATTGCCATACGTCAAGTTCCACGGTACCGTTCCCGTCACTTTTTCCCAGCTGCCCCACTTGCCTTGGTCATTGGAGATACGCATCTCTACATCTCCCAAATTGTCCGTGGCAGTAACATGCAGTCTCACGCTGGTAGAGTTGGTTAGACGATCATCATTGTTGATGACGAACGTTCCCGTTGGTGCTGTCTTATCCAAAGTAAACGTGATCTTGGTTTCGTTTCCGGAAGCATCTACGACCAGCAGTTCATGCATGCCTTCACTTGTTACCCGGTCGCCACTTGTGAACGGAGCACTATTCAACGTCGCGGTTCCTTCGTTGAATGTGATTGTCACGTCATCTTTGTAAATACCTTTGTCCTCGACTCCTGTAACAACTGGTGCATCTGCATCCAGCTCGATCGTATCGGAAACGGTTGTGATGTGCCCTGCCCTGTCTGTGATCTGCATCTCGACAGTCTTGGTTCCATCACCGGACTTCAACTGCCATGCTTTGGTTGCAGTTACTGCCTCCCAATCACTCCAGTCGTTGTCACCATTGGCGAAGCGGATCTGTACAACGCTCGTACTGTCGTTCGCTGTGATGGCGAGCGTAACATCACGGGACTTAGTGTAATTGTCTCCGTTATTGATCGTGATGGATCCAGTTGGCACCACCACATCGAGTTCAATCGTATCACTTAGCTTTATGACGTTCCCCGCTTTGTCCCGCAGCTTGACATAGACCGTTTTGGTGCCGTTTGTACTGCCATCAGCCAGCTTCCATGCTTTTGTCGCTGTGAATCGCTCCCACGTACCCGAATTGTCATCCGCGTTCGAGATTGCCATCTCGATGTCGTCTGGATTTCCTGACGCAGTGAGTTGCAGCGTAACATCTTCTGTTTTTGCAAATTCGGCTCCGTTATCGATGCTGAGCGTTCCAGTCGGTGGTGTTTTATCCAGCGTGAAACGAATCGTCGTGCGATTTTGCGCCTCGTCTGTTACGACTAGTTCATACGATCCTTCCGCACTGACGACAGAACCGCTCGTAAACGGATTGCCGTTCAGCAAGGCTGTTCCCTCGTTGAAGGTAATCGTTACGTCGCTCGCATAGACACCATCCTGGGCGACTCCTGAGACGACTGGTCCAGCAGAATCAAGTGTGATTAGCTTTTGAAGGGCAATTTGGTTTCCAGCCGGATCTCTCAGCTCTAGATAGACTGTTTTGATTCCATTCGCACTATTCAGATCCCATGGAATGTCGCCTTTTGTCGGTGCCGATTTCCACTCGCTCCACGTCAAGTTGTCATTGGACAAGCGCATTTCCACACCATGAGCATCATCCGAGTCCACACTCAAGGTAACTTTGCTCGTGTTGGTATGCGATTGACCTTGATTGATCTCAAAAGCACCCGTAGGGTTGGTCATATCGAGTGTGATCTCATCGGTAAAGCTGGCAATATTCCCTGCTTTGTCTTTTACCTCCATGTAAACCGACTTGGCTCCGTCCCCAGTCGGCAAGGTCCACGCCTTTGTTGGAGTCAGCGCTTCCCAAGAAGTCCAATTGGCTGGATCACTCGTATCATGGGAAAAGCGCATCTCTAGATCATTGCTGAAATCGGTAACGGCAATTTGTAATGTGGTTGCAAGTGAATTGGTATAATTGGCGTCACCATTGATCTTGAGACTGCCTGACGGCTTTGTTTGATCAATCGAAAATGCAAGCATTGCTGTATTGCCCGCTTCATCCGTGACCATCAACGTATAAGCGCCATCCTCATTGACGATTTCTCCGTCAGCTATCGTCTTTCCGTTCAAGGTCGCCTTTCCTTCGTTGAAGCTGATCGTGACACTCTGATTGTACAGCTTGTTGTTCTCTACCCCTGTGACAGCAGGTGCAACCGTATCGAGTGTAATCGATGCCTGTAAATCATGGGGGTTGCCAGCTTCGTCGATCAATTGTACATAGACCGTTTTCTGTCCATCCCCATTTGTTAGCTTCCAAACCTTGGTGGTCGCCACATCTTCTGGTGCACTCCAGCTGATGTTATCGTTGGACAGCTTCATTTTCACCTTGCTGGAAACGTCAGTGGCATCGATTTGCAAAGTGACATCTTGGTTATTCGTATGGGTGGCTCCGTTATTGATCGCAAGAGTACCAGTAGGCGCGGTTTTATCCAGGGTAAAGGTTACCGTAGTCGTATTCCCCGCTGTATCCGTCACTACCAGCGTATACTTGCCCTCAACACTCACCTTTGTGCCGCTGACAAAAGGAGCACCATTCAATGTTGCTGTGCCATCGTCGAAGACAGGTGTGACATCTGTTGTGTAGAAGCTGCCATTCGCAACCCCCGTCACAACAGGTGGCGTTTTGTCTAACACGATGGTATCCGATGTCGTAAACAGATTCCCTGCACCATCACGGTACCTCGCGTAGACTGTTTTTTGTCCGTCTCCACTAGCCAGGTTCCATTCCAGCTTGTTGTTGGCTGGGACAGGTATCCAACTGCCTGTAAAGTTGTTATCATTCGACACCATCAGTTCTACCGGGCCGTTCGCATCACTACCCTGAATGGTAAGCTCTACCTTTTCTGATGAAGTGGCTACGTTCCCATTATTGATCTCGATGGTCCCTGCCGGAGGTGTCGTATCCAGCACAATGCTATCCTGTGCTTGCAGGACAGTTCCTGTTCCGTCACGCAGCTCCATGAAGACCGTTTTGGTCCCTTCGCTTGTCGTAAGGGTCCAGGTAGCAGGTGTCACCAACGACTTCCATTCGCTCCAAGGACCACCTTCCACATTCGTCAAACGGTACTCGGGCTTGGCCGCGTCAGGGTCATCATGGGTCATAGTGAGCGTCACATCTGTTGAATTCGTAATCGCAGCACCGCCATTGATGGTAACCGTCGCTGTCGTAGGTGGTTCATTTACATCCGTCACCTGGATGGTCATCGTCTTGGTAAAGAAATTGCCAGCCGAGTCTGTTGCGGTGATCGGTACAGAGTAAGTCGACTTCGTTTCAAAATCAAATTTTTCCGTTGCCTTCAGTTGATTTCCCTCAACAGTAAATGGCACCGGATTGTTTAGAATGCTGAACGTAACGGTTTCTCCTTGATCAGGATCTACCGCCGAAAGCGTACCAACTACCGCTCCTATTTGATTGTTTTCAGGAATTGAATTGGACGATAAGAGGATATCAGTTGGTGGAGTGTTAGCAGCATAAGTGATTTCTAGCTGAGAAGCATAGCTAAGATTTCTTTTGTCGTAAAAAATGATTTGAGGCTGATACAAAACGGGAGCAGGTGGCGCTATTTGTCGTCCTCTTAAAACAAAGGTAGCTTTTTTGTCTGGAATATTGCTCTTGACAAAGCTGGTTACATCAAACGATTTCCACCCTGTGAAATTACTAGGAAGCATCTCATTTGCTATGATTCTTTCATGATGCATAGGTAGCGTCACCGTAGCATCATCGTTCCAGCTGTCATCAAGCGAGCCCCATAAATCAATAAAGGGCATATCTCCGCCTGTTGATTCTACCTTATGCACATAAATTCTCAGTTTGGCGGACTCAATTTTCTTCTCACTTTTCACGCCGCTCAGGTCAAAACGTAGAGCAGCATTCGCAGCCCCATAATCCCCACCAGAGTCTCGCGCATAGCCGACAATCAACGCGTTCGGAATCAATTCATACTGCAATCCATCTGGATAGGCACCAGACGCATCCACGAACTTGTCCGCCTCTACTCTAATCACATCTGTAAGATCAGCTGCGTTCGCTTTTTCTTGAATAAACACAGGTTGGACAATTGCAAACAACAAAGTAAATACCAACAAACGAGCAATCATTCTTTTCATCAATAACACTGTCCTCCTTCCTTCTTCATTTGAACTCCCCCTACTATCGACACACTCTCCCAACAAAACATCTAGTGAAACAAAAATATGGTAACAACAGTCTTTTGCAAAAAATACTAACTAAAGTTATGTCTTTTCGTAATTGTTTTTCTTCCCAATAAAAAGCCCCACCGTAAAGGGAGAAGCTTGATATATGGGGATGCTGCGCGGCGAAGCAAAAAATCTCAACATGTGCCAAACAAAATAAAAAGAACCCCAAAAATGAGGTTCCAATTGATCGTGCGTTATTTAAGGGTTAGCTCCTTCTCCCATGTCTTTTCATTGCCTTGCTCATTTTTAAAGACCAAGATCAATTTCCCCTTTTCCCCCTTCAACTCATCCTTATAAAAGAAACCAGTGAACTGTCCATTGCCACTGATGTAAAAGCCATTCCCACCAGGGATACCTTCTGTGTCGTTTTTGATCGCTTGCTCTATCGTGTTTACAATGTCAGTTTTCTCTGACTTCCACTGCATGCTAGCTAACGAATAGCCGGCAGGTCGCTGTTCGATAAAGAAATCGAAGCTATTCCCCTCGATGGGTTTCGGTTCCTGGTCGACCACGACGAGAATTTCTTTTTCCTGCTGTTCTGCGGCCACGTCTTTTGCAACGTTCTCTGGTTTCTCCTTGTTTTCTTTGTTTTCCTGAGGAACTTGCGGCGACACTTGACCAGTCGATTCTGAAGGAAGCGGTGTGCCACAAGCACTAGTAACGAGTGAGAGGACCAATACAGCCAGTAAGCTTTTCATATTATTCTTTTTCAGATTCATTGTCATTTCCACCTTTGTTTTCATTTTCAACCAATGTGAAGGAAAAAGCGACTCCATTCACGGTATTTTCCGCACCATAATCACTGCCATGCAGATCGAGGATATGTTTACAGATCGCCAATCCGAGACCCGTGCCGCCAGATTTCCGCCAGCGAGAGCTATCTACTCGATAAAATTGCTCCCATATCCGCGTTAGTTGATCGTCTGGGATGTGCGCTCCTTCATTTTCGATTCGAAACCGGATGCACTCCCGCTCACGGGCCCCCGTAATCCGAATCTCACTTGATGGATTGGCGTGCCGGACTGCATTGCCGAGCAAATTCACGATCACTTGCTCGATACGTCTTGGATCTGCCCATACGTTGATTTCTTCAGGTAAGGCGAGCCATAGTCGTACCTGCTTGTTTGCCAGCTGTAGTTGAAAGGAAGCGGCTACACGATCTATGATTTCCGATACGGGAAACGATTGTCTACGAAGCAAAATGGCTTTGGCTTCGAATTTGGACAACTCCAGCATATCCATAATGAGCTCGTTCATCTTGTCGACTTCGCTTAAAATGACGTCCATGTATCGCTCACGCTTTTCATGTGCGACATCATCTTTTAACCCTTCCGCAAAGCCCTTCACAATGCCAAGCGGGGTCTTGAGTTCATGAGAGATGTTTGCAATCAATTCTTTGCGAAGCTGCTCCATTTTTCCCTTATGCTCTAGATCCTCGCGAAGAGTGACGTTGGCACTCGTCAGGTCTTTTAATGTCTGATCCAGCTTGCCAGCTAACGTATTCAGATGGCGAGAGAGCTCACCGAATTCATCCTGAGAATGAATCGAAGCAAGTTCTGTGAAGTCCAGATTAGCCATGCGTGAAGCGGAATGACTCAGCGTAACTAATGGTTTCGTGATGATCTTCGAAAAGACAAAGGACAGCAGCAGTAAGATGACGAGGATGACTGGCGTCGCGTATAGGGAATAGCTGGTCAGCATACTTACCGCATCGCTCACTGGTTGCAACGTAGTCACCGCCAGCATGTAATTCGCCCCACCCTGATCGGAGAACCGATGAATCACGATGGCATAGTTTACACCACTCCACGGATCAGTCCACTTCCGCTGGATGAATGATCCGCTTTTCATCTGTGTAATCTCGTCGTATTGCTGCGTCAGCCATGGTCCGATTTGATCCGCTACGAGAGAATCCTGATAAAAAGGGTTATGTGCCCGCTGCTGACTAGGCAGCATGAGTTCAGAAATAACAGCCGTAATCCGGGTTAGTCCATTTTCGGACACATTTGTGGATGGACTTTGCCTTGCAATCCGTATCGGCTTCATGATCGTATCGTTCTCATCCATATAGATTCCGTCGATGGTAATCGTGTCTCCAACATGGAGTCCTTCAGGGAGATCGGTGCTTTTCATTTCTTTTAGCGGCAAGGTAATCACTTGATTTTTATTTGCTACTTTAATTTCTAGAAAATAGGGGTCGAGATTCAATTGCCTGAGCTGCTCATCTACGATCGCGATGCTAGCATCTGTGCGATTCATCAATGTACCCACCAGCTTATCCAGCTTGTGCTTGTCGGGAGGGAGTTTGGCGTACTCATCTGGGAAAGATGCCATTGCTTGCGAGAGCTCGCTTACTTTCGCATTTAAATAAAAGCGTTCAAAGAAAAACTTTTCCCCTATCAATATCAAAGCGTAGAGCAAAAAGACAAAAATAAAAGTGGCAGCAAATAATTTTGTCACAACGTTCAGTCGAAGGCGTTTCATCGTTTTGCCTCAAACTTATATCCAAAACGGATCATCGTCTGGATCAGATGCTGCTCTGTATCCAGCTTGGCGCGTAGTTTTTTCACGTGGGTATCAACGGTGCGATGGTCGCCAAAGTAGTCCATTCCCCAAACCCCATTCAATATGCTATCCCGGGACAAGACCGTCCCTTCATGCTTGATGAAGAACAGAAGCAGCTCATACTCTTTTGGTGTCAATGAAATCGGGACGCCTGCAATCGTAACGGTGTGAGCTCGTTTGTTTACCGTCAATGCTCCAAACTGAGCGATATCATCTCCCCTCCCGATGCTCCCCTCTGCCCTTTTCATCAGAGCTTTGGCACGGGCCACTAATACTTTTGGGCTAAACGGTTTGGTGACATATTCGTCCGCGCCAAGCTCGAAACCCATCAACTGGTCATCATCGTCTACTCTTGCTGTAATGATCATGATAGGAATGTCGGATTGTTGGCGGATTTTTCTGCACACGGACCAGCCATCCATCTCGGGCATCATAATATCTAGCACAACTAAATCGACAGGGTGCAGAGCGAAAAGCTCCATCGCCATTTTACCGTGATGCGCTTCGTACACTTCCCAAGCTTCTTTTTTAAAATAATCCGATACAAATTCGCGTATGAGCTCGTCGTCCTCTACGAGTAACACTTTCCGTTTCATTTCCGCACTCCTTACTCGTGGTTGTGCATTTACTGCATAGATTACCAGTTTATCGAGACCATTCCTATGACCGCCAACCTTGTTTTTACAAGATGAGTATAAATGGCTGATGTGACCGTTGTGTGTACATGAGATGGATTTGCAAAGAAAACAAACACCCGAAAACTGAAAACATGCAAAACGAGCCTTAGAATCGATTCTAGAGGCTCGTTTTGCTTTCGTTAGTCAATCTCACTTTCTCTTAATCTGACGATTGCTTGTGCCCGATTTTTTACCTGGAGCTTGCTAAAAATTTGGTGCACATGCCCTTTTACCGTCCCCAGTGTGAGATGCAGCTTGTCCGCAATATCTGAGTTGGATAACCCTTCACCGATCAGCGCTAGCACTTCCGACTCTCTTTCCGTCAATTTTTCCAATGCAGGGGATACCCGGATTTGAATATCAAGTGTAGGAAATTCCTTCTCCACACTTTTGAGCAGCATCGAAAGATAAGCCATCTCTTGCTTGGATACGTTTTTGCTTTTATAGAGCGAATAGAGCATTTTGGCAACGCCAGGGCCTTCATCCAAAAAAGTGCGTACATAGCCTTCTGGCGCGGCTAACGTCACCGCCATGCGCATACACTCCATCGCTTCATGCTGCTGTTTTTGGATCATGTAAGCTCGGCTGAGCAGAAGAAAGGCTTCAATCCGACTCCCGAGCCGATCCTTTATTTCCGCCTCGTGCTTTAAGCTGGTTAGTAGCATGATGGCTGCACTGTCGTTTTTTAAATAGATGTATGCCCGGGCCAACGTCATGCGCTCAAATTCATGTCGGGAAGCGACAATATCGACATTCATTTTCGTATAGGGCTCGGCCCAATTTTCTATTTCTTCCCGTCGATTTTCTTCGATCCATAATCGGACGCGGAATGTTTCTACAAAAGACATCCAATGGGGAGGCGCATCATGCTGGCGGCATAGCGATGTGATTTCCTCCATGGCCAGCCACATCTCGTCGTTACGGTCCTCTGCTTTTCTCCATCGGGCCAAAGTCAAATACACGGGGACCAATACGCCAAAATTCAAGGAGATGGTACCTAACTGGATAGCTCGTGGTACGAAATATTTTAACTGCTCAAAATCATTTTTCTCATAATAGAGCTCAGCCATCACGATGGAACCGTAGGCTAATATACCAAGACCACTGTGCTTCCAGATCGCCCTTAGTTTTGGATAATATTCATTCACGTTGGACAAATACCCGCTCAAGGCCACACGACTACGCAGCACGTACGGCTCATCCGAATTCAGCTCTATGCCGACGATGAAGTAGCGGCTGAATTTTGGCTTCATTTGAACTGATTCTTCCATATATTTGAGGGAAAGGTCTACATTTCCCCGCATTACTTCTATATATCCCCGGAGCACACACATTTCTACTCGACAGTCGTCAAAGCTCCCATGATTGATCCGTGTTGCTTCGTCAGCCAATTGAAGGAGGATTTCCGCCTGATCAATTTCGTTGGACACAGCATGCAGCCAAGCAAAAGCAATGCACAGCTCGGGGTTGCATTCTAACCAGGACTTCTCAAAGTATTTCATCCATCTGCGCAGTGTTATATTTTCGTACTGTTTCAACATCCACGGCGCATGTGCGACGATCAAACGGCTCGCCCGGGTCCAATCTTTTCCGAGAAACGCATGCTCAGTCGCCTCCATTATCCACCCGTGACTTTCAAACCAACAGCTTGCAGAGATATGTAGGGCAGGAAGCAATTCGTTATATGTTTTCCTTACATGGGAAAGCAGAAGTTCTGCGAACAAATGGTGATAACGATACCACTCATTTATGCCATCCAGCGCGATGACAAATGAATTCGTTCTCTCGAGCATGCGAAGGATGTCGTGAGCGTCTGGCTCTCCGGTAACCGCTGCGCATAGATCTCCTGTCAGACGCGGCAGTATGGACGTTTTCAACAAAAACATCTGCACCTTTTCTGGAAGTCGTTTCAATACTTCTTCCGTCAAATATTCTCCGACATACTTATCGTTACCGGAAAATTGATGAATGACCTTAGACGCTTCAGGCTTTCCATGCATGGATAAGGCCGCTAACTGCAAACCAGCAACCCATCCCTCCGTTCGTTTACTTAGCGAGCCAATATCTTGTTCTGACAGACTCAGACCAAGTTGCTCATGGAATAAGCGTCGACACTCCTCCTCATTGAACCGAAGAGTGTCTGAGCCCAGTTGCTTCAACTGTTTCCGAACGCGTAGACGGTGAAGGGCAAAAGGAGGTTCCTCCCGCGTAATCAGGACGACATGCATATAGAAGGAAGCATGCTGGATCAGTGTCTGCAGTCCTTCATGAATGGAAGGTTCCTTAATGAGATGGTAATCGTCCAATACCAGATAAAAATCACGTTCAAACCCCGCAATTTCTTCGAGTAACACGGACATCAACTGCTCAGCAGAGGCCGTGTACTGTGGGTGGAGCACCGAGGAAGATTCTTTGCCCAAGTCTTCCTGAGCCATATCAATTGCCCTAGCAAAATATCGCCAAAAGCGCACGGGATCGTTATCTGATTCATCCAGAGAGATCCAACCGGTCGGTTTGCCAGAATTTTGTGTCCATTGACTGACTGCTGTTGTTTTACCGAAACCGGCTGGCGCGCACACGAGAATCAATCTTGCAGCGCCCGCGTCATCGATTTCTTTCAATATCTGATGTCGAAGTAACAAGTCCGAACCATACTTCGGAACATGAAGCTTGGTTGCGATAAGTGGACTGTACGTTAATAAATCCATACGCATCTCCTGCCTAGAGTTAAATGACATTCATGAAGGAAACATGGAAAGTAGCCTTGCTATCGATGACCTGAAGCGCAATGAGGTTGGCTAACGAGGAAAAAGAGTCTATATAAAGATAGGAAATATTGCTCAGATTAAAGATACAGCAAAGTGATCCCTGAGTGGATATTTTTTTTATGAACGTTGCTTCCAAACAGAGAAAAACCCGACCATTACAGATGTCGGGTTTACTTTGAGTCATCTAAGCATTCTGTTGATTCGTCTGGCTTCTATTGCGACTTTTTTACTGTACAGCCTTTTATCCTGTTTGAGTTGCAGCACCTTGGCACACTGGTGAGCCTTTCTCAAAACATTACTGCTGTAGTTGTTTGTCGATTTTAACATCTGGTCGGCCCAGCGGTACGCTTCTCTAGCCAAAGACTCGTCGCTGTCCTTTGCCTTCAAGCTGATATCCAACAAAGTCTCGCTCAAGCTTCTGCCCAAACCGGCACTCCTCCAGGAGGAAAAGAGTTTGAGCTCTGGCTCGCACTGTTTAACGCTGGCAAAAGCCTGAACCCAGTCCTGCTTGAGCAAATGAATTTCGGCCATTTTTAGCCAAAGGAATACTTTGTCAAACGAATCTTCCTGTTCCGGGAGATCCTGTGTGAGATAGTGAAGTGCCTTGTCGTACTCTTCCAATTGTTTTGCCTGATGATACAGCAGAGAATAATTCTTTTTGTCAGAGCCCAGTTGCTCTTCTAGCTTCCCCAGTAATTTCCTGGCTTCTGCCATGTTACCGAAATCGCTTGCTCTGTCCATTAACGTAATCAAGGACTCATCCTCGCGATTGGCAGGGTAATTCCTAGCCTTGGATTGAAACCATCGCTCCATATGTTCAGCCGTATACATCGTTTCCAGCTCCTCTTTCTTATCCTGAAAGAAAGAGCTGAACCGGTACAGATCGTTCTCTTCGATATACGTGATCGCCTCTTCAATCCCCGCCGAAATGATATACTCGGTGTCAAAGCCATAGTATGTATCGAAATTGCTTAATTTTGCCTGCTCAAACAGTGGGATATGGTTAACATCCTTAAACTTCGCCAACAAATAAGCCACGATATCCATGGATTCATGTAATCCCTGATACGGATGGGACTTATGCATCTCAATCTCTTGGCTCATCAAATAGTGCAGGAACTCCTTGTCTGCTTCTGTCACAGTCTGATCGTATTGAAGCTGAACGATCAGCGCGTATCTTTTCAGCCCGTTCTCGTCATAACTGTATGCATCCTTACACTTGCTATAAGCAAAAGAGCCCCAGCGGTCTTTGGAATGTTTGATCAGTGGCAATTGCTCGGGTATTTGGTGGATTTCCATATGCGATTCTCCTCTCCCCGGAATGGGACGGCAGCGCCTTACTCATCTTTTTCCATTCTAATCGTCTACAATTGACAATACAATTTTCAAAGTGGTTAAATGTAATATGTTTACATTTTTCAGGAGGTGTACAATATTGGAGCAACAACCGCCATCACCATTGGAACCGACAGACTTTTCTCCTCTTGCCCAGCAAGAGCCACCAAAAAACATAGGAGATTTATCGAAATCGTACGACAGGGCAACGATTTTTTTCACGAGATGGGGAGCCCATGTTCTTGATCATATTCTTCTCGCTTGTTTTCTAATCGGATTGCTCTCACTCGGGGTTTCCATTGATAAAGACGCCAACGGTCTCTACTTCTTCATCCTAGCCGCAATTATCCTATGTTCTTATTATGTACTGTTAGAAGGACTTACCGGATATACGATCGGAAAATTTACGTTCCGCATCATTGCTGTCAATGCGGAAGGACGACCACCAGGGTTATGGAAATCATTTATTCGCTCCCTCATTCGTCTATTCGAAGCAAATGTATTTCTACTAGGCGGGTTGCCAGCCGGTATCAGTGTGTTGGCTTCTGACAAAAGACAACGGTTAGGCGATCTAGCAGCGAATACATACGTCGTTAAAGTGAAGGATCTGAACAACGTCAGCAAAAAGCAAACAACCGTACTCGCTGTTGTCTTCTCCATCGTAGCTGTTTTATCCATCATTGGTATGATTTTTGGGATAGTCGATCTCGCATCAAGAACGCCTACCGAAGAAATTTTCTATAGCAGGGATAAAAAGTTTCAAATTACAGCGCCTTCGGATTGGGGCAAGGATTCAGCCCTCCACGATGAAGCTGATTTACAAATCTCCAATCGTTTTAGCGAAAAGTATGTATTGGTACTGTCAGAATCGAAACAGGATCTAGACAGTTCATTCACGCTTCAAGATTATGCCCAAGTCATTGAAGCAAATCTTCAAGAGGGTGTAGAAAATGTATCCGTTGATAAACAGATTCGTACTGTAGTCGACAACCAGGTGGCTATCCAATTCAATGCCAAAGGCGAAGTAGACGGCATTAAGGTCGCTTATATTGTGACATTGGTCGAAACGCCTACACATTTTCATCAAATCATGGCTTGGACAGAAGAAAAAAGATTTGAGTCCCTCAAGCAAGAGCTGCAAAAGGTCAGTGCAAGTTTTCGCGAGGTAAAATAGCGACTGCCTTCTCCGTGGTTTCAATAAAAAATGAAAAGAGGAGCTCTTCTTAGGGCTCCTCTTCGCACTTCTCCGTTTTCTTTCCACTCAAACGCTATTTCTCTATCGGCTCTTTATCACTGGCCTTTTTGTTGGCTATTTGATTTCCCCACGGAGGTTCTGTTCTCATCAAGTGTCGTACAAAATAATCCCATTTTCTGCGGATAAAGTACGGTTCCAAAGAAAAGCCGTGATGTCGGTTGGGCAAAAGTAGCATGTCAAAATCTTTGTCCGCTTTAATCAGCGCATCCGCCATTCGAATCGTTTGGGAAGGATGCACATTTTCATCCATATCTCCGCTCACCAGTAAGAGCTTTCCTGTCAGATTGGCTGCCAGACGTGCATTGTCTTGTTCCCTGTACAAGTCCGGATCATACAGACCTTGATAGCGTTCTGCCCATGCTGCTATATACAGTCGTTGATCATGATTCCCACACGCGGAAACCGCAGCCTTGTAAAACTCAGGAAATGAGAGCATGGCCCTTGTCGAAGCGTAGCCTCCCCCTGACGAACCCCAAATGCCTACTCGATCAACATCCACATATGGGTAGCGTTCAGCCAATTGCCTTACCGCTGTCACATGGTCAAGCAAACCTCCTGCTTCCTCCAATTTTCCGTTTGAGATATCATGGAACCCTTTGGAACGATAAGGTGTCCCCATTCCATCTAGGATCAATACGATAAAACCCAACTGCGCCAATGATTGTCCACCACCCAGCGGGTCATGGCTTCGACCGGGATCGAGCGCGAAAGCTTTCGGCGTATTGATGATCTGAGGTCCCCCGTAAATGTAATCTACGACCGGATACTTGCGTGAAGGATCAAACGGGAATGGACGCAGCATCACCCCATAAAGATCGGTCACACCGTCTCGTGCTTTGACGGTAATCCTTTCTGGAAATTGGTACCCCATCTCGAGCAGCATTTCCACATCAGCGTGCTCCAATTCGCGAATCAGGGTGCCATCTACCGAGCGCAAAACAGAAACAGCCGGCAAATCAACTCGTGAAAACGTATCGACGAAATACTTCATAGTGGGAGAAAACACAACATCATGCTCTGCATCTTCTGGCGTCAGCAACGACAGATCCGTTCCATCCAGGCGAACACGATACAGGTGTTGATAATAAGGATCGCGCCCCTCTTCTAGCCCCCCTCCAGTGATATACACCCATCCCTGCTGCTCGTCCACTGCCATCAATCTTCGTACCGTCCAGGAACCCGATGTGATCGCATTGCGAATTTCCCCCGTATTGCCATCGCAATGGTAGAGGTGGCTCCACCCATCGCGCTCTGAGTGCCAAATGAACGAACCATCGCCCAATAACCGAATATTCGGATTAGCTGCTCCGAGATTATGCAGGTCTTGGTTCAAAAACGTATCGCTTTCTTCCCGCAGTAGCGTGCAAACCTCACCAGAGCAAGGATCAGCTACGGAAAAATCGACAGAGCGGGCATCCCGGGACATCCGGGCGAAATAAACCTGTTTACTGTCGGCTGACCATCCGGCCATTTGCATCCCCGGAGTGAGGGGTGAGACTGGACAGGCCAGTAAAGGCTCGCTTTCAATCTGGACTGTGGTTCGCCTTTCCAAATCACAGACGACCAGCTCTGCCAACGGTACGTGTGGATCGCCAACCAGTGGATAACGGTACGAGTGCAGTACCGGTCTTACTTCTTCGCCTTTCGGAACTGATTGAATCAGATGCAAATTGCGCACCTTTCTTTGGTCAAGCCGATGGGTCAACAGCATCTTGGAATCAGGGGACCAAATGGCCACTGGAGGGAGCTTCATGTTTGCCAATCGCTCCGCCACCGTCGAGAGTCGACATTCGGGTTGGGTTCCGTAATCATAGTAAGCCTTGCCGTCGCGGGTCAGCCTGATACGCTTTCCGGTTTCGAGTGACCGAACATACAAGTTGTGATCATATACGAACGCCACCCATTTTCCATCTGGAGACGGCAGTTCATCCATCGACGGCTTCTCAACTTTATCTATTGGCTTGCAGCTGTATTCCTGTAAATCACAGTTCCAAACAGTACCGCCCACCTCAAACTGGAATGACGATCCATTCTCGGTAAACAAAAGTTCCCCAAGTGGCAATGTTTCTGCGCTATACGTTTCTCCTGCCCTTCTTGACAAACAGACGGCTAATCGCGCGTGATCGAATGCTGGCTGACTCGTATTCTGCTCAGCATCCACGATCACATATTGCCTGCCAGTACCCTTTTCCAAACGGAGTTCACGGATGTACCAGAACTGATTCCCGCTGATCCAATTTGGCCTGACAAAAGCATTGAATACTGCGTCGTAATAATTGGCGGGATGCAAGCGTTGTGCCCTCTCATACTGTTCCCATGTGACAACATTCTCCATCTGAATCCCCCTCTTTCAAAGTGAGATGCAAGAATCATGTGCTTCACATTTTCAAACATGAAATTTCCTTAATTATCCATTTGTTAGATGCATATGTAAATTCCGCGATAATATATCTCCGAATTTACTTTTTTAGCACCCGAGGAGTAAATCTTTTTTCTTCACTTCTCCGCTATCATTGTTTGGTTCCTACCCGATCTCTTCGCCTTGTACATGGCCTCGTCAGCTACATGCATCAGATCTTCAGCCGAAACAGCGTGGGAAGGATAGTGCGCAATGCCTTGTGACACGGTCAGCGGCTGCCCGATTGGATTTGTACTTGTTTCTAAGGTATGGCGTATTCGTTCGGCCACCTGATAGGCCTCCTCCAAGCCAGCATGGGAAACAAGGACAACAAATTCCTCACCGCCAAAGCGACTGCTCACATCTTCTGGCCGAAGTGATGAAGAAATCATTTTCGCAAAATGTTTCAACACCTCATCTCCAGACTGATGACCATACGTGTCATTAATGGACTTAAATCGATCAAGGTCCATCATAATAAGAGAAAAGGGGATTTGCTCCATCATCCATTTTTCCATGGTTTCCTCGAGCGTTCTTCGGTTCGTTAGCCCTGTCAAAGGGTCTGTTCGAGCATCATGAGCCAACTGATCTGTCTGTTTTTTGATATCGTTTAATGTAAAGCGAATGGCTCGCGTTAACAGCTCAGCCTCTCGATTCCAATGCTGTTTACCTTCCGAGAACTCAACCTCTTCTCTACCCGCCTTGCTCACAAGATCGGCCAGGGATACGAAAGGCCTTGCTACTTTGCGCGCGAGCCCAATCACAACTAGCATTAATAATAAAAAGGGAGGCAACGTATACAACAAAACGCATTGAATATCACGATTTACTTGTTCATAAACAACACTGATAGGCGAAACGACAACGACACCCCAGTCATTTTCAGGAACCTTCACGTAAGCGGCTAATACCGTCTGCCCTCTCAAGTTGACGATTTGTTCATAGCCACTTTTCCCTTGAATCAGCTTTCGCACAGCTGGATTCGCACTGATATCCTCTCCGATCCGACTTGTATCACGATGGAACAACAAATGACCATCAGATCCTACGATGTAGAAAGATGAACCTAGTTCGTCTGTTGGATTACTCCCTAAGATCGCATTCAATATGTTATCTTCATGAAGATAAATCGTTCCCCCGATAAACCCCCGGTAGAGCCCGTCCTTATCAAATATGGGCTCGCTCATCAGTACGATGAGTCGCTTGGTGTTTGCAGTTACGTAAGGCTTAGAAATGTATGGCTTTTTTAAAGCCAATGCCGATTTCGCTGTTTCCGTTTTAATATAGCTTCCTACGGTACCAATATATCCGGGAGACACACTTCGAACCAGCCCGGTTTCATCTATCACGGTAACCGAATTAAAATAGTTGTTTGTACGGCGGATCAATTCAAGCTTTGAATATACCTCATCTGCATACATCTCGTTCCTATTGGAAAAGATGCTCGCCGAATACTGTAAGCTACTCCGCATGGATTTTATCAAAGCGTCTATGGTGTGACTCATTTTGAGTGCACTTGTGTGATTTAAGGTCAACGTCGTGTGAATCAGTGCCTGTTTTTTGGATTGATAGAATGAGATAAGAAGAATCGTAACAGTCAGAACAACGGATAAAGAGACTAGTCCTGTTAATAGTGCCACCAGGCTAATCTTTTTCGAGTGGTTTGCTTTTTTTTGTAAGACAGGCATCGAATGCCCCCTTGTATTTAGCATGAGAGATAATCAATAAATAAAAAATAGTCTAACACTTGATAATATTCATTTCAAGTATATAAGGAAGTTCAAGTAGCCGACTTTTGGCTTGTGGACATAAAAAAGCCACCTTTGTCAGGTGGTAGTTTCGCGTAGTACATCATTATCTAGGAGACCCGAAAGCTTTGTCTTCTCATCCACATCGTTGCAACCCACTTTTCCCCATGGATCACTTGTGTCCCTGCATGCAAAGTGAAATCGTTTAATTCTTGATTGCTATAAAAATATTCAAAGTAGACAGCCATGCCTTTCGTAGGGAAAACAGATAAATGAAGCAAAGGGAACACCGTTTCTCCGCCTTGCTCCACATCATTCAAATACATCACGAGCGTACTAATACGATTGTTCGTACTTGCTCGACTCGTTTCTGCAAAGAAATCATAATGGGGTTTATATTCTTGGCCAGGGGTATATCGTAGAACTTGCAAGCCATCACCGTGCTCAATAGGAATGTTCATGATTTGAGAGATTCGCTTCTCGATTCTTGTAATCGTCTCCGTCTGCTCGCAGAACACCCCGCTGCTCGTCCGAATAGAATTGACTGAACCATCTTCGCCTATTTTTGAGCGTTGCAATCTTTCTCTGGAATGTTCGATTAGCTCATCGCATTCACTATCGCTAAGCACATTTCCTAACACGACAACCAGTGGTTCCTCATACTTAGCAAGAATTCGAATCTCTCGATCTGCTGTCTTGATCCTATTCCCAGTATGATCAAATATTGTCCGTTCTTTCTCTGTCGTGTGCTCTATCATTATTATGCACCCCATATATATGACTTCCATCGCAAAAAATAGAATACCATAAAATGTGTAATTTCAATCAATAAATTTTAGAAAAATAAAAATATTTTTAACTGTTACTTGATGCTAATTGGCTTATGAAATAAACCCGTCTCCTATATGGTAAGAGACGGGTTTGTAAAGCATCTTCTAAGTGACATGTGTCTATGTGAAAAGTTATTTTCATGCCTCTTTTTGTTTTTGAACGTGGTACGTATTCTTCCGGAATACACTAATCATGTATCCGCATATCCCCCCTATAAGAGAAGGCAGCAGCCAGCCCAAACCTACATCATACAGCGGAAGGTACTGAGTAAAATAATGTTGGACAACACTGTTTTCGACTCCAGCAGCCTTTAAGCCATCAAACAGACTAATCAGAAAAGTGAAAAGTAAACTTCCTTGATACACTTCTGGCCTTCCATTGAATGCTTTGTGCAGAAACGTCAAGAAGAGTAGCGAGATGGCAATCGGGTACATGGTCATTAAGATCGGAACGGAAACCTTAATGAGTTGCGTTAATCCAATATTAGCAACGAGAGTACTGAAAACAGACAAAATAACCGCGAATTTTTTGTAAGAGATCTTCGGAAACAATGAATGAAAAAAAGAAGAGCAGGCTGTAATAAGCCCTACACTTGTAGTCAAACATGCCACTGTAATCATTAATCCCAATAAAATGCCACCATAAGAACCAAAGTAGTAATTCGAAACTTTCGCCAAAACTTCCGCTCCATTTTCTAAGTGGCCCAACTTTTCTACACTAGATGCACCCATAAAGGAAAGTGCGGTATAAAAAAGAGCGAGAAGTAAACCGGCTATCATTGTTGCTTTTGCGCACGCAGCCAAAACTTGTTTTTTGGCAGTAACTCCTTTTTCCTTAATCGCATTCACGATGATCATTCCAAAAACAAAAGCTACAAGCGCATCCAATGTTAAATACCCTTCTTGAAAACCCTTGAAAAATACATGGGATGTGTAATCTGCTTGCGGGGCTTGAAGGGATCCAATTGGATAAATAATAGCCGTTACTACAATAATTCCGATAAACGTTAATTTAATTGGAGTTAAGATTTTTCCGACTACATGGATAATTTTCATAGGATTGAGCGATAAGAAGCAGGCAATTGCGAAAAACAGGATGGTAAATAGAATCAGCGGTGCCGAACCTGCTTGTTCTGATAGGAAAGGCTTTACCCCAATATCAAACGATACATTGCCGGATCTAGGTATCGCAAAAAACGGACCGATTGCTAAATAAAGAACAATCGTGAATAACATTCCGAATACAGGATGCACCCGACTGGCTAAGGAGCGCAAGTCGTCTTTTCCCGAATAAACAAAGGCTGTGATCGCTAGCAAAGGTAACCCAACCCCTGTAACCAAAAAGCCTGCATTGGCTATCCATACATTTGTTCCTGCTAATTGGCCAAGCATTGGCGGAAAAATTAAATTACCCGCTCCAAAAAACAAAGCAAATAACATGAATCCTATCGTAACTACAAAAGAAACTGGCGCTTTCTGTGACACAACAATCCTCCTAATTGTTCTCTATCTCTCATTCATAAATGTTCATTCAGATGGTTGCTTACCCAACCCTCATTTATACATTCTGATACTATACTCCAAATAAACATTCTTTTCAAACACATGAATCTTCTTTCTCTTCCAAATATGAAGGAGCTCGACACTCCAATCACTATGAGCTCAGATACTCCAAGTTTCCGAAAATCAAGCTTACATCCCTGATACAGTTTACTACAAGCACCCCCAGTGTCGCAGCAGGAAGTACCTTCCCTGGAAACCACCTATCATTTATGTATTTCTTGGAAGAGGGAGATTCAACCCGCCATCAGTCAAATTTATATATTTCAGAAAATATTTATTTTTCTTAACTTGAAATCAATTGTCAATTTTCCTTATAATTACAATTAAGCCTTTTGTTGAGAGAAGGCACATGTAATTCTATTTCTTTGGGAAGGAGGTGCAACCTCATGAAAAAAGTCGTAAAGGTAGCAGTAAACAAGAACAAACAAGTGCAAGAAATGAAAGCACTGAAATGGCGTGTAGTTGTTGATGTGTGCTTGTAAGAGAATCAAAAAAGCATGCGTTATCTCCGTATATAAAACTTGGAAAGGACGGGATTGCCCATGAAAAAGGTAGTGAAAGCACAACTTTCTAACAATCAAAACGTTCAAGAAATGAAATTGCTTTTTCATCCAATTATGACACTTGCATGTAAAAAGTAATCGATCGTTCAAGAGCACCTCGTGTGCTCTTGAATTTTTTGCATAGAGTTCTCGCTTTCCAGGCAGTAAGCAAACATGACGGGATGGTGCTGTTTATGAATCAAGCACATTTGTTGGAAAAATATCATCAGTTGAGAGAGCTTGCCGAGGACGCAGACGCATGGCTGGAATCAGAGATCGGTTCCGATCTTTGGGTGGATGGAATTAACGTATTTTTAACGGTATCACCAGAGGATTTTATTGAGGGACTTGAGAGATTCGAGGGTAACTACGGTTTTAAGAATCATGGAATTGTAAGCGATATACGTCAATTTCAACGTTATTGTAGGGAAGCATCTGCGGATGGTGAATTTCCTTTATATCAGGCTCTAGCAGTTGGGATGACCTGGTTAAGCTTACAGCCTCAAATAAACGGCGGCTATTTCAACTTGCCTGTTCAAATTACCAATCACTCCATCGCTTTGTTGTTAAGCCCAACCTATTTAGCTGTTTGGGCACATAGTTACAATGAAGGGATTGGATTATACTTAGATTTACACTCGACGCTACCCACGTTATTCCGACCAGAGCATGGTCGGATCTATCAAAATGCAGGATCGTATTTGGAGGGAAATCACATCAAGTTCCCTTTTCAAAATTACTTCCACGAAATTGCTCATATCCTCTTCTTCCATGACGTCTATCAACGTTTACTGGGGAGCGAAGACGAATGCAGAAGCTACTGGACACATATCGAAGCATGCATTTATGGTCTTGAGGAGCAAGTGCTAGCTGAAATGATGGAAGTACAACCAGACTTGCATGCCATCGATGATGGATTCGGAAGTAGTAAAGGATTCGAGGATTTTATCTCTTATCGATTTGGAATTCTTGGTGCTCAAGAGGATAGATCGATACCAAAAGACACGGTTCGCACTTACATCAAAAGAAACATGCAATTAGGCGAAGCGAATGAAAACATCCCTGATAATGAGGTAAAAGCGAGGATTCTTGCTAGTCATAAGCTAGATGAAGAACGATTAGAAGAGCTCGATACATACTGCAAGTCATTTGCTACGGCATTGCAAGTACATAGCTTGTGGGGAATCAAAAGCTATCAACGAAATTCGATTCCAGCGTTTCGTGAAGTGGTAGAGTTACTCTCTCCTGATGCGTACTGTTTGCAAAAACTCGAAGAATCTATGCGACCAGATTCATGGAGTACATTAGAGGATTTGTTATCGAAAAATCCGTTTGTTGAGGTATGCTCTCAAATAAGAGAAAAAAATATTCAAGTATGGAACTGGCGTGATACCCTGTCTCGGTTGGCAGAAATGCGCGGATATTTGGCAAACGCGAATGAACCTGGTTATGATGAGACCAATCAAGAGCTATTTGAGATAGCAAAGCGTTTAGCTAAAGTAATTCATGAGGAGAAACAAAAAGTGGGCCCGGAAGAGCAGCATGAAAGCCAGCACGCCGACATGAAACGAGAAATTAACGAATCATTAAACCGATTGCCTAACGTGGAAGTACGCGATCATTTGCACAATCTTCTCTCCAAACCCTATTACTTTGTGTTAGAGCCCAATTAATAGCTGATTATGAGTCAAAGACCGGCGATATTTACTATGTTGGTCTTTGTTTTTTTATGTAACGTACACATATGCCGCTATGACATTCAGATTTTATCCTTTTTTTAGAAATCGTTTAGGCTTTGTTTTGAAATTGCGCTTAGGATGGGGGTAAGACAAATTATTCAGATGGGAGCGGTTTTTGCGTGCTTGAGATGAATAAGAAGATTTCACTTCCCCCTCCTCGTGTGAAAATATTGAGGTACATGTTTATTGTCCTCGCATGGGTGTTTTTTGCTTTCATTATTGTTCAAGTATCACTGGCAGGTCTTGGGCTGTTCGTCAACGGAGAACATTGGGAAATGCATAGAACCATCCTCTCTGCACTTCACCCGGTCATTGCCTTATTTCTCTTCTGGGGATCTCTCTCCACCGTAAAACAAGCTCATAATCTAGGGGGGAAGAAGGCATGGAACTCCCTAAAATTTGGTGGGGTTTATTTCTTGTATCTCTAGTGGTTATCCTTCCATTTATGTATCCCTATTTAACATTAGATCCTACAAACAGTCGAATAACGATTATTCCCGGCACTGCTCAGTATCCTTTATTAGTTGCTCATATCGTGTCTGCTTTCATTGCTCTTCTCACTGGTTTTTTCCAGTTTGTCGACCGAATTCGCCTACAGAAACCAAGGATACATCGTTTTCTTGGGAGAGTTTATGTGTATAGTGTGTTTATCTGCGGACTTCTCTCTTTAGGGAGTATCTTTTATGCAGAAAATTTCATGAAGGCAATAAGCTTCCTGATCTTATCTTTGGCTTGGCTGTTCACTTGCTGGAAAGGGTATCGTACCGCAATCAACAGGCAATATGAGGAACATCGAAAATGGATGATTCGCAGTTTTGGAATGACATTAGTTGCTGTAAGCGCGCGTCTATTGGTGTCAGTGTTACTCCTTCTGTACTTTATTCTACACGGTTTTTCGCTTCCGCAAGGTATAGAAACCGTCATTGGAGAGGTATTGAATGTAAACATTTGGGCTGGGCTTATTCTTAATTTTGTTGTTGTGGAGTGGGCTATATTGAGGAAATAGGCTTAGGAACATGCAATTGTAAACTTTATTTTGCTTACTTTCATTGTTGTATCTTGCAATACAATTGGTATAATTTGGTTTAAAACATAAAAATAAAGTCGGTGAAGACATTTGCAAGTGGTCCTATCTGACTTCGGGGGCCAAATTCAAACCTGGATGGATATACGCAGTCTGAGAGGACATAGAAAAAATAGCAGATGAGCAGGAACAAAATGTCACGTAAATCAATTACGACAAAAAATCCAGGGATTAACCCTGGATTTTTCTAGAACTCATCGTTAT
The DNA here is from genome assembly GCF_000282075.1 of Brevibacillus sp. BC25. Classification (NCBI taxonomy): domain Bacteria; kingdom Bacillati; phylum Bacillota; class Bacilli; order Caryophanales; family Paenibacillaceae; genus Brevibacillus; species Brevibacillus sp. BC25. The sequence continues at coordinate 14,515 of NZ_AKIX01000124.1, read as the reverse complement.
ACGATAGGCCATAATCATCTACGTCATATTGTTTACCATGCACTTTGCCTCTTCCGTTTTTAATAGCACGGCGGCGGTCAGTCTCATCACCTGATCTTACATAATCAAGAAGTACACTTAGACGGTCTTCATCAGGCAACCTTGCTCCGCTCTCGTTCTTTTGATATTCACGGTCCAAATCATCAATCTCTCGCTCGATTTTAGAATGGGAGCCTTCAAAGTTCCAAGATTGCACTACGTGATCAAAAAGAAATGCGAGACCTTGCGTGCTTATGATTCCAAATTTGTTTGCTAGCGATTCTGCCCGATCAAAGTAATCTTGCGCACGCTCGATTTGAATATCTTGCATATTGGATTTTGTTCCCATTTCTTGAAATGGTTCACGCCATTCGGCTTTAACCTTACCAGATTTTCGAGACTCAGTAATGCTATCGCCCCAGCTTACCTGTTGATTCTTGCTGTAGTCAAAAACAACTTTCTTCAATGTGGCTGCCTTACTGGTACCAAAAATACTTTTAAATTCTGATTCGTTATCCCGGATATAGTCTTTCAAGACCGGCTGCAAAGTCCCTTTACCAAAGTTGTACTGAATAATACCAAAAGATAAACCCATGCCATCAAAGTTCCCTGCAAGGTTAGAGAACCCGTCGTTCCCTTCAAAGAAGCCTGTGCTTTTTAACAATTTTTTCTTAAGCGATTTTGAAATTGCCATGTTTAATTCCTCCTTTTGATTTGTCATATATAAAAGAGGAGAAAACAATCAATAATACAACCTAAAAGGAGAAAAATATGAAAAAAATATTTGGTTTAATTTTTGCGTTATCCATGACTGTGCTTACAGTTGGTTGTGGTGATTCGTCACTCAAAACTTCTTCTAGCTCCAATGATACTCAGCTACAAAACGCGCAGAAAGAAGCAGAACGATTAACTTTTTCATTAGATTCAAAAGAATACTCAATCCCGCTTCAAAAGGTTGACTCCATTAATAAATACCTTGAACAATTCGATCAAAGTGATCGAGAAACTGAGATAAAACGAATACAGGCTACAGCCTTCACTTCAAATTCCGGGATTATATACGGTGATTTTCAATACAGCTGTGGTACAAAACTTTGCAACCATACATTAGTTCAGATTAAGAACGATGAGATTAAATCTGTCCCTTTGCACTCTGGAAGTATCTTCTCTGACCATGCTTTTTCTCCAAATGAAAAGAATCTCGCTATCTTACTTGGAAAAAATGAAGGTACAGATGTTGTCCGAAATAGTGTAATGGTCATAAACACAGAATCCTTAACGCTAGCCGAGCTTAATGACGCTAGCGATATTGTCAATAAGTTAACATCTACAGATTTTAGTATCCCAATACTTTCGATCAAATGGGAGAATGACACAACATTAAAGATAACCATACCAGATCTGACCGACTATTCGTTTGAAACACTTAAGCAATGGCAGCAAAAAGAGAATAAAACGAAAGAAGTTACATTAAGTATTAGGTGACTTTAAAAAGGCTTCCTAAGTTAGGAAGCCTTAAGCCTTTTTCTTTATTCTTCTATTTCTTACTTGTGATGTATTGAATAAAATCTGGAACATTTTCTAAATCGTACTTTCTGACTGCTTTAATGATTCGCAAATAAACTTCTTGTTTATAATCCTCTTTCATATCATGTCTTTTAATTACTCTAAGTGACTTCTGAATTTTTGGCTCAAACATCTTGAAAATTTCTATCAACGCATTATCATCGTTCCCTTGTGCACGAGTTACCAGAGGAAGTAATTTCATCCCCATTCCCCCTTCCAATTGAATCCCTGATCTTTTGTAGTGCCCTACGTTTTCTCTTTGAAACTGCTTGTTGAGAGATATTTAAGTGTTGTGCGATCTCTGCTTCTCTAAGCCCCTTATAAAAAATGAGATAGATGATGCTTTTTTCTTTCTCAGTAAGTGATTTGAGACATTCAATAGTTGTTTCCTCATCGAAAACTGTACTTATGTCGACGGTTGTAGGGGAACAATGTTTTTCGTGTAAGCCTTCATCATACGGAACAAGTGCTTGTTCTTTTTTTCTACTTTGTAAATCCAACTCTATTATGGAATTATTAATGATAGTCGAAATGTATTTTAGAAGTCTGATCTCCAAGAAAAAGTTAACAAACTGTTTATTGAGCTCTTTCAATACATCCTTATTATGCTTTGATTCCATTAACTCTTTATACAATTTTTGGTTTTCAGGTACTTCCAGAAACGACTTGATGACTTTATTATTTCGAATAGCGTCGTCTCTTAACAGGTCTATTTCCAAAATTCAAAGCCTCCTTTTCAGAGGGAAATTGAGGCTTTTTCATGATGTATTAATCTATTCCCATAAAACAAACAAGAACACACATTCCCTTTTTGTTCCATATTAAGTTAGAACAGGCCATTAGTGATATATTCTAATGAATGCAGCTAACGCGGATCCAACTGATTAGCTTCTTTCTTGTCATTTTTTATTTTACTAACATATCGCTTTGTTTACTTAAAACTCCGAAAGTGTAAACTTTTGTAATTTTATGTTTTTGCTTTTGTCCAAGAAAATAAAAAAAGCCACCTTCATCAAGGTGGCTTCACTTTATGTATTTGGTGGAGGCGGGGGGATTCGAACCCCCGTCCGAAAACAGCGATACATGAGCATCTCCGAGCGCAGTCACTCATTTAAATTTCGGTACCGGATTCGCGGAGTGACGCGCTGACCCGTTACCTAGCCTGATTGATCTTCTTCCTTCGGCTCCAGGCGGAAGCCTCCGGCGTATCCCACTAAAGTTGAGCGCTAGTCATACCACATGGGCGATGGAATGGTAGCGCCTCACTGGTTATTAAGCAGCGAGAGAAAGTTGTTTGTTGCCAGTTAATGGCGTTCCGCGTTGTTGACGAGGTCCGCAGCCCCCCGGCTCGCTTCTCATGCTCTACCATCCCCGTCGAATCCAGAACGCCCCCAAGGTAGGTGAGAAAAAGTCTAGGTGAAGAGCCATTAAATCCGCACCTAGACTATATTGAACAGTGTATTGGCTTGTTGTTGCTTATTAAATATAGCACAGGCGACAACCAAAACTCAACGTTGATTGCTACCAAGCCTGCCAGTGCAACCCAATCAAACCTTCTGGCGTTCGCGCAGAGCACGCTCGATATCACGTGCAGACTCTTTTTTCTTGAGGTCTTCACGCTTGTCGTAGTTCTTTTTCCCTTTGACAAGTGCGAGCTCGACCTTGGCCCAGCCGCCCTTCAAATAAATACTGAGCGGGACTAGTGAGTACCCTCTTTCGCGAATCAGACCATTGAGCTTGAGGATTTCCAAGCGGCGCATCAGCAGCTTGCGAGTACGTTCTGGCTCATGGTTAAAACGATTTCCCTGCTCGTACGGACTGATGTGCACATTGTACAGAAGCAATTCGCCATCGTGTACACGGGCGAAGCTGTCCTTGAGCTGGACACGCGCCGCACGCACGGACTTGATCTCCGTACCGGTCAGCTCAATGCCTGCCTCGTATACTTGCTCGATGTGGTAATCGTGGCGCGCTTTTCGGTTTTGGGCGATTGTCTTGGTTCCGGCCTTCTCTTTTGACATGGAGATCACCTCACTTGTACGTACTGCGTTTCGTACCAGTTAGTCTAGCAAATTTTGCCCATTGTGGCAAGTCATTTACCCGGTAAATAGCGATCCCCGAAAAGGGAACCGGATCGTTCCGAGTACTTTTCGGGGTTTAAACAACTGTTTAACGGCGTTTCCGTTTCACCTGACTGGCTACATTTTTGCGATTCTTTTTCTTGGACTTGACGAGATCTTCCCAGAATCCCTTCTGGCGTTTCGTTGGGGTATCCCCTTCTCCTGTACCAATTGGCAGCACTTCTTCACCGCTCGATGCTTTTCCCGCTCCAGCACGACGAGGAGGTTTGTTCCCCTCTGCTTTGCGGCGATCCTTGTATTTCTGACGGACTTCCGCCGGATGCTTTTTATCCTTTTGACGATCTGGTCTGCCTGGACGCTCTGGGCGCTCCGGACGGCCTGTACGTGAACGATCTTGTTGCTTGCCACGTGTCGGCTTACGATCCCCACCGCGCCCATCTATTACGCGAGGCGTACGCTCACGGCTACCACGGAAGCCAGCCTTTGGCATCCCGACGATTTCGAAGTCGATGGTGCGTTCATCCACGTTGACATTCGCTACACGTACCTCGACGACATCCCCGATCCGATACTGCTTGCCTGTACGCTCACCGACCAGCGCAAACATTTTCTCATGGTAATGATAGTAGTCGTCGGTCAAAAAGCTGACGTGCACCAAGCCTTCAATCGTGTTAGGGAGCTCGACGAAAATCCCAAACGAAGTGACGCTGGAGATGACCCCTTCGAATTCTTCTCCCACTCGCTCAAGCATGAACTCCGCTTTTTTCAGATCGTCTGTTTCACGCTCAGCATCGACAGCCAACCGTTCGCGCTGTGACGCATGCTCTGCGATTACTGGCATTTGCTCTGCCCAGTACCCTAGACGTTTTTCTGATATTTGATTCCCTAGCTCGATCCATTCGCGAATACGGCGGTGTACGATCAGGTCGGGATAACGGCGAATCGGCGAAGTAAAATGGGTATAAAACTCCGTAGACAAGCCGTAATGCCCCAGACTTTCCGCGTCGTAGCGCGCTTGCTTCATCGAACGCAGCATGACGGTGCTGATAATAATTTCTTCCGGCGTTCCTTTTACCTCTTCCAGCAACTGCTGCAACGCACGAGGATGAACAGAATTGCCCTTCCCGCGGATCGAGTAGCCAAAATTCGTGATGAACTCCATAAAGGCCATGAGCTTTTCAGCGTTCGGGTCTTCGTGAATCCGGTACATGAACGGCTGCTTCATCCAGTGGAAGTGCTCTGCCACCGTCTCGTTGGCTGCGAGCATGAACTCCTCGATGATCTGCTCCGCAATCGATCTCGTACGGAAGCCGATTTCCGTAGGGGTTCCCTCTTCATCCACATAAATTTTCGCTTCGCGGAAGTCAAAGTCAATGGCACCACGCTGCATCCGTTTCTTACGTAGCGTCAGGGCTAGGTTTTTCATTTCCTCGAACATCGGGACGAGCTGGCTGTACTTCTCGATCAGCGCTTCGTCCTTTTCGTCCAAAATACTTCGTACATCCGCATACGTCATGCGCTCATCTGTACGAATCACACTCAAAAATATATCGTACTTAACGGTGTTCCCGCCTGCATCCATCTCCATATCACAAGAAATCGTCAAGCGATCCACCTGCGGATTGAGACTGCATATTCCGTTGGACAAGCGATGTGGCAACATCGGAATGACGCGGTCAACCAAGTAGACACTGGTACCGCGACGATACGCCTCATTATCCAGCTGGGATTTATCGCGAACGTAATAGCTCACGTCAGCGATATGCACGCCGAGTCTTACGTTTCCATTTGGCAGCTTTTCAAGAGACACAGCATCATCCAAGTCTTTGGCATCTGCTCCATCAATGGTGACCATCATCCGATCACGCAAGTCACGACGACCCTTGATCTCTTCCTCGGATATCTCATCTGGTGCTGCCTCAGCCTCAGCTAATACGTCCTCAGGAAAAGCCTCAGGCAAGTTAAACTTGCGGATGATCGACAGAATATCGACGCCCGGATCGTTCTTATGTCCGAGAATCTCGACGACTTCACCCTCTGGATTCACACGCCCCTCTGGATAGCGAACGATGCTCACGACTACCTTGTGACCATCTACTGCTCCGTTGAAGGAGTCTTTCGGGATGAAAATATCTTTGCCGATTCGCTTTTCGTCGGGGATGACAAACGCGTAATGCCTCTCATCCTTGAATGTCCCTACGACCTGCTTGATTCCACGCTCGACAATGCGAATGATCTGCCCTTCCAGACGATTGCCGCCTGCTTCTTTTTCCACGCGGACAAAAACCGTATCGCCATGGAGGGCTCCATTCATATCATTCGCATGTACGTATACGTCATCCGTGTCAGGTGTCTCCGGGATCACAAATCCGAAGCCCTTCGGGTGACTTTGCAGGCGTCCACGTACCAGATTCATTTTCTCAGGCACGCCATACCGATTCGCTCTGGTGCGGATTACCTCTCCGCTCGCTTCCAGTGCATTCAGGGTTTTCACAAGCTCCTTAAACGTGGCAGAATCCTTAATTTCAAACGCTTCTTCCAGTTCCCTCACCGTCATCGGGTGGTATGCTTGCTCTCGCATAAACGCGAGTATTTTTTCTTGGTCTTCCATTTACAAACCTCCTTTTTCGCGTGGCATTCCCGCGTTTCTCCATGACCATCCTATTATGTAGTATTCACCGTTCCTGCATATCGCAATCGGAATAGAGAAAAAGACAGCAAGTTGCACTCGCTGTCTTTCGGCCATTCGTCTATTACGCTCCTGATTTCAAGAAATACCCGAGCAAAATCGCAAAAATCATGAAGCCAACCGCAAATACAACGGTCAGTTTCCCTAAAAGTGCGTCAATCCCGCGGGCTTTTTGTTTGCCCATCAGTTGCTCTGCGCCGCCACCAATCGCTCCGGAAAGGCCGGCACTTTTTCCCGATTGCAGCAACACGACGATAATTAAGCCAATACTTGCGATCACAAGTAAAATTTTCGCAGCCAATGCCATTTTCATTCACCTCAAAACGTATTTCCAAGGCGGAAAAAACCAATACAACAACTTTATCACACTTGTCTGGTAACAGCAACCCGCTATCCCTTCCATTATAAGAGAAATTCTTTCAAATAATATTGACCCTTATAAGGTAGAATAAGAGCAACGTGTTTTTACGAAAAAATGGCAAATTGTGTACTTTCTTTGTCTTGTTTGGTAGTCGCCTTGATATTGTCAAACTTTTGCCGTAAAATTACCATGAAACTTTATAATTTGCTTTGGGAGGTCTTTGTCAGATGGCTGGGTCCAACAAAAAAGACATGAATCAAAACGATGTAATTGATTCCGCGAAGGCCTTTTTCACTTCGTTTGGTATCTTGTTTCTAGTTTTTCTCATTGCACTTGTAGGATCAATTATTTTTCCACCAAAACATGGGGAAGAGGCAAATGGTGGCGGCGCACCAACTGCACAAATTGACGCTGCTGCTGTATTTAAACAAAATTGCGCTTCCTGTCACGGTCAAAATCTCGAAGGCATTGCAGGTCCAAACCTGACGAAAATTGGAGCAACGCTCAGCGCTGACGACATTGCTAAAATCATCAAAGACGGTAAGGGCGGCATGCCTCCTGGAATGCTGAAGAAACAACCAGAAATTCAAGCGGTTTCACAGTGGCTGTCGGAGAAAAAATAAGTACATAGATAGCCTGTAAGAAAGAAACACCGAAGACTCGTCCTCTTCGGTGTTTTCCGCGTTAATGGGGAGGCTTTTACATATGACCATCAAGATTGAAGCTTTAGGGAAACAAATTCACTCTCCCACGAGTACATGGTTGTTCCGTGACGTAAATGCTAGTATTAATGAACCTACGATTATTGGAATTCTGGGAAAATCAGGTCAGGGAAAAAGCACCTTGCTTCGTATTTTGGGCCGTCTTCTACAACCTGACGCCGGTACGGTTTTCTTGGAGAATAAAGAAATGTCACTGTGGGACGCGAGAGCTTGGCGAATGAAAATCAGTTATGTGGCACAGCAAGCCGTTATGCTGCCCGGCAACGTGGAAGACAACCTACGGACAGTGAGCAGCCTGCATCAGCGTCCTTTTGATAAGAAGCTCGCTTCTGACTTGATGGAGCAGTTATATATGGAAGAGATCGATTGGTCAAAACCAGCCGCTCAACTGTCTGGCGGAGAAAAGCAACGGCTCGCTCTCGTTCGCAGCCTGATGCTTCAGCCACCTGTCCTGCTGCTGGATGAGGTCACCGCTTCACTCGATACGAAAAGCAAAAAGGCTGCTGAGCGGCTCCTCGTCGATTTGCACCGCCAAACGGGTACGACCTTACTTTGGGTCACACATGATTTAGAAGAAGCGCGAATCGCTTGCAAGCGCATTTGGTTTATGGCTAACCACCAGCTCGCAGAAGACGCTGAATGTGAAGCGTTTTTCCACTCTCCCCAATCCGTTGAAGCTCGTGAATTTTTGCAAGATGGAAATGTCTATGCTGCCCTAAGTGAGGTACAGCGATGACGCATACGTTTACGTTTTCATACATGTGGCTACTCTTTGCCTATGCCTTTGTTTTCATCGCCCTTCTGCTCTCCGTTTGGCAGAAGCTCGGTTTGGAAAAAGACATTTTGATTGGCACTATCCGCTCTACCGTTCAATTGCTCGCGATCGGCTACGTCCTACATTTTGTCTTTGCTGCCGATAGTGTCTGGTTTATTTTATTGATCATTCTCATGATGATCTTGGTCGCTTCGTGGAACGCTGCCAGCAGAGCGAAGCATTTATCGGGGATCTTTTGGCGGATCTCCCTTTCACTTGCGATAACAGAGATCATCACCATGGGACTGTTGGTTGTACTCGGGCTTGTCTCTCCTACGCCGCAGTACCTCATTCCGATGAGCGGCATGATTATTGGCAGTTCCATGATCGTCACGAGCCTTTTTCTCACGCATATGAACAGAGAAGTAGAAGCCTCTCGTGGAGAAATCGAAACACTGCTTTGTCTGGGAGCCACTACACGCCAAGCCGTGCATGTAGTGTTGAAGCGCGCGGTCAAAGCGAGCATGATTCCTACCTTTGACACGATGAAAACAATCGGACTCGTCCAATTGCCAGGGATGATGACCGGAATGATCGTCGCGGGTGCCAGTCCCATCGAGGCCGTACGCTATCAAATCCTCATTATGCTCAGCTTCAGCTCCTCTGCGGCCATTTCGGCGGTTCTGATCAGCATGCTCAGTTATCAGCTCTGGTTTACGCGTGACTCCATGCTCCACTCTTAAATACACACACTGTCGGATACAGCTTCCGGCAGTTTTTTTGTTTTTGTAATGAAATGCACCCTGAGTCGTCAAATTACAAGTAGAACGTACAAAAGGTGGTTCAGCTATGGACAAAAACGGTTTAATGGAGCAATGGTTCCTCCGCTATGGCGATGATATTTACAAATTTCTTATTTACTACACAGGAACTCGCGATGTAGAAGACCTCGTTCAGGATGTCTTTTTAAAAGCGCTTCGGTCTCTGGATGCATTCGAGGGCAGATCACAACCGAAAACATGGCTGTTGACGATCGCGAGGAATACCGCCATCGATCATAAACGAAAGCAACGTCTTCGTAATTGGCTGCCAGATAAATGGCTGGCGAACGTAGAGGCGGAAGAGAAAACACCGGAAGAAATTCTGCATGTACATGAGGAGCAACAAGCACTTTACCATGCAATCCGTGAAGTAAAACCCGCTTTTCGCGAGGTGCTCATTTTGCGTGGAGTCAAGGGACTGTCCTCCAAGGAGACGGCTGAAATACTTGGGTGGTCCGAAAACAAAGTAAACGTGACACTGCACCGCGCCATGAAAGCCGTCAGGGAAATACTTGAGCGTGAGAAAAAGGAGATGATTGGCGATGCGATCTAATTCAGACCATGACTTACTAGCTAAATTGAAAGGGATGCCGGATATGAAAATGAGTGGAGAAAAAAATCACGAGATCGTTTCTGCTATTCGCCAAACAAATGTGAGTAAATCTGGAGGGACTGCTTCTATTCGTGGTTTCTCTGCACTTGGCAAGGGATTGGCCCTCTGCTCCGTACTTGCTGTGACCGTCTGGCTCGGAGCCTCACTCCTTACGAATCAACAACAGAGTACAATGCCAGACACTGGTGCGCCTATTGCTCCTGGCTCTCCTACCGCTTCTCCGGGACCAGGTCAAAACAACAGCGTAACAACACAGCCTATTCCGCAGTCAGAGGAGCTCTTGGCACAAATTCGCTCAAATGCTAAAGAAGGCAGAGTCATCTCCCTTCCTTTCGTTCTGGAAAAAACGGTAGATGACGTAGAAAAGGGCTGGGGAAAGCCTGAGAAAACCTACACAGCAAATGGACTGATCTACTCCGCCTACCCGAAAAAAGAAGTCGTGTTTGGTTACAACAAAGGCATGCAGCTCGTAGACATGCACAGGACAGATTCACGTTTGCAGCAAATTAGCCTGTCTGCCGTCGAAAAGAACTGGGGAAAGCCAGGGCGTATCAGCGAGTTTGGCGATCATACGATTTATACCTATGATGTGACGAGCAAATATCAGGTCAAGCTGATCTTCCAAGGAACAAAAAGCACGAGCAAGGAAGACCTGATTCTTGTTGAATACCATCTGTATTACCCGCAAGGAAATAAAAATCTCATGCTTTATGGGGACAATGCCGAGTTGTTGCAAAGCGTACGTGATCTCGCCGGGAAAGGCCAAATCTTTGGCAGTCAGTATCGTTTGGAAAAGGATGTATTCGATGACGCAGAAAAACAGCTGGGCAAACCGGATGTCGTCTCCTTCATTAATGGCATCACGTACAATACGTACCGGGATCTCAATCTAGTCTTCGCCTTTAACAAAGGAATGCAGATCGTTGATATTCGTTCCTATGACCCACGTCTGCAAGCAATCACACTTGCCGAGGTGCGTGAAACACTTGGGGAGCCAACAAACAAAACCACAACGGGCGGCCAAACCATCTACACCTACAAGGTAACCCCTGATTACGAATTGAAATTCATTTTCTCAGGCATCATGACCGATGATCCAAAGACTATCTACATCGATCACGTAAACATTTACTACCCACGAGGAACATTCAATAACATGGCCGGATAACAACAAAAAAGACGGGAGCATCAGTCCCGTCTTTTCTCATTATTTACCGATGATGTAGCCTTCCAGCTCATCCAGTACTTTATTGGCTGCGATTACGCCACCGGAAGTATTCCAGATGGTGTCATCCACTTTGAATGCTTTGCCCGCTTTCACGACGTTCAGGTTTTTCCAAAGGGAATCGTTCGTCCACTCTTGCTCCAGCTTGGAAGCCTCGCCTTTGCCTGTTTCGTACGTGAAGTAGAACATGATGTCGCCGTCCATTTCTGGAATGCGCTCTTTGGTTACTTCTGCTGCGAATTCTTCTTTGTCTTGGGCAGCTGGACGAGCCAGGCCAAGGTCTTTGAAAATCGCGCCAGTGAAGGTGTTTTTGTAGTAGATGCGAACTTTACCAGGCATGAAGCGTACAACGGAAACTTTTGTGTTCAGCTTGTCGCCCGCTTTTGCTTTAAACTCTTCTACGCGCTTGTTCCAATCAGCGAGGACTTTTTCACCCTCAGCCTTTTTGTTTACTGCTTCTGCGAACAAGGAGAAGTTTTCTTTCCAGTCACCGCGTGGCTCTTCCACGAATACGGTTGGAGCGATTGCAGTTAATTGTTGATAAATTTTTTCATGACGGAATTTCATACCTAGAATCAGGTCAGGTTTCAGAGCCGCGATTGCTTCCAGGTTAGGTTGTCCTTCTGTACCAACGGATTTTGTACCCTCAAGGAAAGACTTGGTGAAATCGTAGAATTGTGTTGGATCTTGAGCAGAACCTACAGCCCCTACTGGCTTCACACCAAGAGCCATCAGAGTTTCAGTACCTTGGTTGGTCAACATGACGATGCGTTCTGGTGTACCTTTGATGGTCGTTTCGCCCATCGCGTGTTTCACTGTGTAGCTTTGGCCGGAACCCTCCGAATTGCCTGTTGCTTGATCAGCAGGCTTTTGTTCTGCCGGCTTTTGTTCACTAGCTTGCGGAGTACCACAACCTGTAACAACCAGCAAGAGCGCCATTAAGACAGCAAAGAAAGCTTTACCGCCTGCGGTCCGATATGTACGAGAAAACATGATGAAAGGACCCCTTTCCCCTTTTCTATGATGAGAATTCATATCAATGACAGAGTCTATCCTACTCCCCTGCTTGTCAAAAGTCAATCATAAAATGATAATGACTATCAACGTCATTGACACTTCCTTTATGTAGCTCTACACTTAACTATGAAACCATCTAAGAAATAAGGATGTAGCCATCATGAATTCTTTTTTAGCTAGCAACTTTCGTAAAATTCTGGGAGTGGTATTCGCCCTCCTCATACTTACTTACCTCAGTTATGCCAGCCTCATCTTTGGCGTCATTGACACGAGTTGGCAAACTGCGATTGATGCCTACACGAATTTCAACGGCTCCAATGAACACATCGTCATTAAAGAAGTGCGAGTACCGCGTGTGCTCAATGCACTTACAGTCGGTTTCTGCCTCGGCTTGGCAGGAACTCTGCTCCAATCCTTGACGAGAAACCCTGTTGCAGACGTTGAATTGTTCGGTCTTAATGCAGGTGCTTCTCTTTTTGTTGTGTTCGCCGTTACATTTGTCGGGATCAGCTCCTTGACCCAGTTTACGTGGATTTCCTTTTTAGGAGCCGCTGTAGCAGGTTTGATCGTCTACTTGCTCGGTTCATTCGGCAGAGATGGGCTTTCGCCTGTGAAGCTGGTTCTAGCGGGTGCAGCTATCACCGCTTTGGCTTCCTCGATCCGACACGGCATGATGGTCCTGAATGAAAAGGCTACTGATGAGGTGCTTTTCTGGCTGGCGGGTTCCGTTGGAGGCAGAAAACTAGAGTATTTAGCCACTGTCTTTCCTTATATGATCATTGCCTGGATCGCTGCTTTTGTCCTCGCACGCCCGATTCAAACGTTACTAATGGGTGATGACGTAGCAAAAGGTCTCGGACAACGCACATTATTGGTCAAATTCAGTGTTGGAATCGTCATTGTTCTCTTATCCGGTTGCGCGGTTGCGGTTGCGGGACCCATTGGTTTTGTCGGATTGGTCACTCCGCATCTGGCAGGCTATCTCGTCGGAATCGACACTCGCTGGGTGCTTTTGTACAGCGGTCTGCTTGGTTCCATTTTGTTGCTGTTAGCAGACATCGGCGCTCGCTATATCGCAATGCCTGCTGAAGTTCCTATTGGAGTAATGACAGCCCTGATCGGGATTCCGTTCTTCATCTATGTCGCACGCAAGGGGCTGGATAAATAATGAAAGACTACCTGTCTCTTCGCATCGGCAAGCGCTTTTCATCGTTTCAGCTACATAAAAAGACAATCTGGTTTTCGCTACTCGCCTTGCTGATCGTCATCTCAGTGGCGGTTGTCAGTCTCGGAATGGGTGAAATGAAAATCGCCCCGCTCGATGTGGTAAAAGTTCTATTGGGAATAGGTTCAGAAGAGAATGCTTTGATTGTGGAGCAATTTCGCCTGCCGCGCATCGTCATTGCTATTCTGGTAGGTGCCGCACTCGCCGTCGCCGGTGCCATCATGCAGGGCCTCGTCCGCAATCCGTTGGCATCCCCGGATATTCTTGGGGTATCAGGTGGAGCGTCTGTTTTTGCAGTCGGCTTCTTGATCTTATTTGAAACAGCTAGTATCAAGTGGCTTCCTCCCATCGCTTTTTTGGGAGCAACATTGACGACATTCCTGTTGTACGCCCTCTCTTGGAAAAAAGGCGTCACGCCGCTTCGTCTCGTCATGATCGGTGTTGGAATCAAGATCGCAGCGGGTGCCATTGTCACCATGCTGATCATGTTCAGTCCGTTTTTGCTGCAAAATAAGGCATTGCTCTGGCTGACAGGAAGCATCTACGGCGTTGCCTGGAACGACGTATTCATGATTTTGCCGTGGGTCGTCGGACTGATTCTCGTAGCCTGCTTACTTGCTAGACGCGTGAACATTCAACAGCTCGGCGATGATCTGGCGACGAGTCTCGGCAGTTCCTTGCAATTGGATCGCTTCCTCCTGCTCATGATTTGCGCAGCTTTGACGGGAACAGCCGTCTCTGTTGGAGGAGATATCAGCTTTGTGGCTTTGCTGGCCCCACACATTGCCAAGCAACTAATTGGTCCGTCCTTTGGCGGTGCCATGACACTCTCGGCTTTCTTGGGTGCCATTATCGTATTGCTTGCGGATTTAATTGCACGTATGGCTTTTTCACCAATCGAAGTGCCTGTAGGAGTATTCACCTCTGCCATCGGCGCTCCGTTTTTCATCTACTTGCTGTATAAAAACCGAAATCGCTAGGAAAGAACTTAGTCCCGCTGTAGTGGTGGGGAGGAAACAGGAGAAAACGCTCAGATTCTTGTCCCACCCGCTGAGGGATTCACTGCCCGCCTCCATGCAAAAAGCGAAACCGCGTCCAAAGTAGTTCTTTCAGGAGGTTTTTCAGAGGTGGACGCTTAAGAGCGTGTTTCGCTTTTTGCATTCCGTCTCGGTCGGTGTACCAAAGATCTTCGCTTTTTTCTCCTGTTTCCTCTACGAGCTTTCCATGTTAGTCCGATTTTAAAAGCCTTAAAAGAATGTGGAACATATTCCGTTACGCCAGAGAAGAATATTTCCAGACGTAGCGACTTGTGGAGTCCTACCGAGCGGAGAAGGCATTCGCGGGCAAAAGAAACGCAACCGTGCCCTAGCTACGTAGCGGCTACCACTTTTGCGTTTCCCCGCGAATCCCTTCGGAGCGGACA